>CAZRFF010000126.1:0-6629 GCA_964599265.1 uncultured Simplicispira sp.
TGCGGGCATCCCTGCGTGGCGGCGCTGCCAGGCTTGCAGCGAATTGATGACCAGCAGCATCACAAACGACAGCAGCAGCATGACCACCGCCACCGCGGTGGCGCCGGCCACGTCGTATTGCTCCAGCTTGCCAATGATGATGAGCGGCGTGATCTCGGACACCATGGGCACGTTGCCTGCGATGAAAATCACCGAGCCGTATTCCCCCATGGCCCGCGCAAAGGCCATGGCAAAGCCGGTGAGCAGCGCAGGCGTGATGCCGGGCAAAATCACCCTGGTAAAAATCTGCCAGCGCGTGGCGCCCAGGCTGGTGGCCGCTTCTTCCAGCTCTTTTTCGCTGTCTTGCAGCACGGGCTGCACGGTGCGCACCACAAACGGCAGGCCGATAAAGATCAGCGCAATGACCACGCCGCCCGGCTGGAACGCCAGCTGGATGCCCAGCGGCTCCAGGTACTGGCCCACCCAGCCATTGCCCGCCAGCAACGCCGTGAGCGAGATGCCTGCCACCGCCGTGGGCAGCGCAAAGGGCAGATCGACCAGGGCGTCCACCAGCTTTTTGCCGGGAAAGCTGTAGCGCACCAGCACCCAGGCGATGAGCAGGCCGAACACCAGGTTCACGCAGGCTGCAATGAGCGAAGCCCCCAGGGTGAGGCGGTAGGCCGCCAGCACGCGCGGCGCGGTCACAGCTTCCCAGAATTGCGGCCAGGTGAGCGTCAGGGCCTTGAGCAGCAGGGCCGCCAAGGGAATGAGCACGATGGCGCTCAGGTAAAACAGGGTGTAGCCCAGCGTGAGGCCGAAGCCGGGCAACACGCGCTTGGAGCGGCCCGCCATTTATTTAGCGCCGGGGGTGTACAGCTTGTCGAACTGGCCGCCGTCGTTGAAATGCACCTTTTGCGCCTCGCTCAAGGAGCCAAAGTACTTGGCCACGGCAAATTGCGGGATGGGCTTGAACTGGTCGGCGTGCTTTTTGAGCACGGCTTCGGAGCGCGGGCGAATGGCGTGCCTGGCGGCGATTTCCTGGGCCTCGTCGGAATACAGGTAATCCAGGTAGGCCTTGGCCAGTTCGCCCGAGCCCTTTTTGGCCACGGTGCGCTCGACCACGGCCACCGGGTTCTTGGCCGTGATGCTCACCGAGGGGTACACCGCATCGACTTTGCCTTTACCAAACTCGCGCTCCACCGACACCACTTCGGACTCAAAGGTGATGAGCACGTCGCCAATATTGCGCTGCAAGAAGGTGGCCGTGGCATCGCGCCCGCCCTTGGCCAGAACGGGCACGTTCTTGTACATCTTGCCCACAAACTCGGCCGCCTGGGCGTCGGTGCCGCCCTTCTCGCGCACGCTGCCCCAAGCCGCCAGATAGGCGTAGCGGCCGTTGCCGCCGGTTTTGGGGTTGACGACGATGACCTTGACGTCCGGGCGGATCAGGTCGCTCCAGTCCTTGATGTTCTTGGGGTTGCCATGGCGCACCAGAAACAACATGGTCGAAGTGGTGGGCGATGCCTCGTGCGGGAATTTGTTCGCCCAGTCCTTGGCCACCACGCCGTTGTCGGCCAGAAACTGCACGTCGGTGGTGGTGTTGAAGGTCACCACATCGGCGTCCAGGCCATCGTTCACGGCACGCGCCTGGGCGCTGGAGCCCGCGTGCGATTGGTCGATTTTGACGTCCTTGCCCGTGGTTTTCTTGTAGTGGGCAACGAAGGCGGCGTTGTAGTCCTTGTAGAACTCGCGGGCCACGTCGTAAGAGACGTTGAGCAACGCGCTCTGGGCGCTGGCAAGGCCGCCGGTGGCCAAAAACAAAGAAGCGATCAGGGTGCGAAGGGTACGGGACATGGTGGCTTGCGCGCAATGCAGTTTTGAAAAACCGCATTGTGCGAAGCCTTCGTTAAAAATCAAACGAATGATTTATCGTTTGTTTATTCCTAAAAAGAATAATCAAAACCCTACAACGGCCAAGGCGGGGTAGAGCGTATCGATCCAATGGTTGAGCTCGTCGGGCGAAACCTGCAAATGGTCCAAGCAAGCCTGGCCTTGCTGCTGCCACTCGCGCGCAGGGGGCAGGCCCTCGTGCTGGTGCACCAAAAAGTCGGCCAAGGCCCCCAAGGCCACCAGGTGGCGCACGGTGGGGGCAAAGCGTTCGTCGTTCAGGCAGGCAAAGTCGTGGTGCAGCCAGATGGCCTGGGCCACATCACCCGGCAAATGCCAGGTGCGCGCCACAATGGCGCCCACCACGGCGTGGTCGGTGCGGTGATTGGCGTTTTCGGTTTGCGTGAAGGTGCGGTCTTTGCGCGCCAGGGCTTCGGTCACGGTGCTGGAATAGCCGCGCACGGCCTTCATCAGCACCGGCATGCCCACATGGCAAAACAGGCCAAAGCTGTAGCCCAGGCCCGGCGGCAGGCTGTAGAGCTGGCTGCCGATGTGCTCGCAGGCAATGGCGCGGCGCTGCGAGCTTTCCCAAAAATGCTCCAAAAGGGGCGAACGCACCTGCAGCGCCTGGCGGGTAATGAAGGACGTGAGCAGCTCCACCGCCGGTTGCAGGCCAATCACCGTCAAGGCCATGCCCACGGTCTGCACGGGTTGCTCCAGCCGGAAGGCAGCGCTGTTGGCCAGGCGCATCACGGCGGCGGCCAAAGCCACGTCGGAGCTGACCAGTTGGTCCAGGGCGCCCAAGTCGGGTTCGCGCTCTTGCACGATGGCCTGCAGGCGCAGCAAAGCCTCGGGGCATGGGGGAATGACGATGGCGCGCACGGCAGGCAGGCTGCGCACCTTGCGGATGTCTTGGTCTATGGGGTGATCGGTCACTGCGGGACTCCCCTTGGGCACAGGGCGGCCCGCCGGTATTTGTTTCAACTGGTTGCATTGTCGCCGCAAATGGCCTTGAGAGGGATCAAAGGGCCCTGGTTTCGGCAGGGGCCACATGGCTGCGCCCGGGCATGGCCGTGCCCAGGTAGTCCAAAAACACCCGCACCGCCGGCGCCAGCCCCCGGCGCGATGGGAAGACCGCGTGCACGATGCCGGGCACGGGGGCCCAATCGGGCAGCACACGCACCAGGCGCCGGGCATGGATGTCTTCGTGGCACATGTAATCGGGCAGCCAGCAAATGCCCGTACCCGCCAGCGCGGCGTATTTGAGGGTGAGCAGGTCATCGGCCACGTAGCGTGGGGTGATTTGCAAGGTTTGGTGCGCTCCGTGGGGGCCCACCAATTGCCACTGCGCCTTGCCTTCACTGGCCGACATGGCCATGCAGTCCATGCGCGCCAGATCTTGCAAGGTGGCGGGGGCGCCCTGGCGCTGCAACAAGGCGGGGCTGGCCACCAGCACCTGGCGGGCCGTGTCCAGGCGCTTGACGACCATGCTGCCGCTTTCGTCGAGCGAAGTCCGCACGCGCAGCGCCACATCCACGCCCTCTTCCACCAGATTGACCGCCCGGTTGCTCACTTGCAGCTCCACGCGCAACTGCGGGTACTGCGCCAGGAAAAAGGGCATGAGCTCGGCCAGCACGGTTTGGGCCAATGTGACCGGGCAGCTCACGCGCAGGGTGCCGCGCGGCTCGGCCTGCACCTGCATGGCCGCCTCTTGCGCGGCCTGGGCCGATTCGCGCACCGCCTGGCAGTGGCGCAAAAACGCCTCGCCCACCTGCGTGAGGGACAGCCTGCGCGTGGTGCGCTGCAGCAGGCGCACGCCCAATTGGGCTTCCAGCTCGGCAATGCGGCGCGACAGGCGCGATTTGGGGATGCCCAGGCTGCGCCCTGCTGCGGCAAAGCCACCGCGCTCGACCACCTCGGCAAAGTAGAGCATGTCGTTCAGGTCTTGCATGGCCGGCCTTTCATTGTTCCATTTTTAGAACAATCTAACGAAATTTCTGTGACTTATCAAATTAATGTAGTCAATCGACAATACCGCCATCCGCCACACACGTTGGCACCGTTTTTTGGAGAACCGCCATGCAATTGCTTCACATCGATTCCGCCATCACCGGCCCGCAATCCGTTTCGCGCCAACTCAGCGCCCAGGCCGTTGCCGCGTGGGTCAGCGCCCACCCAGGCACCCAGGTGGATTACCTGGATTTGGCGGCTGACGCTCCCGCCCACTTCACCATGGATGCCATGGCCCCGCGCACCGGCCAGACCGAAGGCCTGAGCGAAGCCCAGCAGCGTGAGAACCAGATCTCCGAGCGCCTGGTGCGCCAGTTTCTGGCGGCCGATGTGGTGGTCATTGGCGCGCCGTTGTACAACTTTGGCATTCCCACCCAGCTCAAGGCCTGGATTGACCGCATCGCCCAACCAGGCCGCACCTTCCGCTATACCGCCAGCGGCCCCGAAGGGCTGGCCAAGGGCAAGACCGTGATCGTGGCCTCCAGCCGGGGCGGCGTGTATTCCACCAGCGAAGCCGGGCGTGCCCTGGAGCACCAGGAAAGCTATCTGCAAACCGTGATGGGCTTTTTTGGCGTTACCGATGTGCGCTTTGTGCGCGCCGAAGGCGTGGCCATGGGCGATGAAGCCAAAGCCGCCGCCATGGCCCTGGCGCATGCCCAAATGCAAGACGCCGCCAACCAGGGGCGCACGCAGTTGGCTGCCTGAGAATCCGCCGTTTGAGGCAGTCCTACCCCAGCGCCTGCTCCAGCGCGGTATGCAGGCGCCGGGCGTACAAGGCCGTATCCCCCGTATCCCAGCCCTGGGGGGCCAGTGCTGCGCAGTGCACGGTGCGCCGCTCCATGTCTGCCACGCCCTCGGGGTGGCCCAGGTTGCGGCACAGCAGGGGCCAATCGGGCTGCGTGGCCAGGGTGCCGGCCACGAGCAGCACCCCCGTGCGCTGGCGCCGCTGCGCCAGCCCCACCAATTTGCGCCCCTGGGCATCGATCAGCTCCCAGGGCGCCAGGCTGCCAAAGCAGGCCCAGGGTACGGTATCGCCCAGGTGGGCGTTGGCCTGGGGCACTTCGGCTTCCGGCAAGGCACGGGCCACCACGCCCTGCTCGGCCAGCACCTGCGCGTGCAGCAGGCCCAGGGCACGGTAGCTTTCGGGCAGGCGGCCTTGCACCCAGGGGTGATCTAGCGGCAGGGCGACCGAAGCGCTCACCATCCACGGCCCGGTGAGCACGGCCCCGCCGCCCGAAGGGCGCAACAGCTGGTCCAGCCCCGGCGGCCAATGCGGGGCGCGCTCGGCCTGCAGCGCACGCTGCGAGCAGCCCCACACAATGCCCGGCGCGGCATACGTCCAGACACGGAACTGCGGCCGCGTGACGGGCTGCAGCATGTGGGCGTGGTTCCAGTCTTGTTCTTCGGCAATGGTGGCGATGGTGGCTCTCCTGCAAAACGGGGCGGCGGGGGCGCTGCGCCAGTCTACCCGCACCACCCGCAAGGCCCTTGTGGGCTTGGCAACCGTTGTACAGTAACGGGCAGCGCTGCCCCCGGCGGCATTTTCTTTTTGCGACCCCTTAGACCCCAAAGGCTCCCCATGGCACGCATGGTTCAATGCATCAAGCTCGGCAAAGAGGCCGAAGGCCTCGACTTTCCCCCCTACCCCGGCGAACTCGGCAAGCGTTTGTGGCAAAGCGTGAGCAAGGAAGCCTGGGCCGCCTGGGTCAAGCACCAGACCATGCTGGTCAACGAAAACCGCCTCAACCTGGCCGACGCCCGCGCCCGCCAGTACCTGGCGCGGCAAATGGAGCAGCACTTCTTTGGCGGCGGTGCAGACACCGTGCAGGGCTACGTACCGCCTTCCAACTGAGCGGCGGCCGCCTTTCCCGTTTTCTCCAGGGGCGCCTCCAGGGCGCCTTTTTTTGCGCAGCACCATGACCCAAGGCATCGACTGGCTCGACGACGGCACCCCCTACAGCACCCGCTTTGGCGACCGCTACCACGGCGCCCAGGGGGCGCTGGCGCAGGCGCAGGCGGTGTTTTTGCAGGGCTGCGGGCTGCCTGCAGCCTGGGCCGGGCGGGCGCAATGGCGCGTGCTGGAGACGGGCTTTGGTTTTGGCCTGAATTTTTTGGCCACCTGGGCCGCCTGGCGTGCCGACCCTGCGCGGCCGCGCCTGCTGCATTTCATCTCGCTCGAAGCCTGGCCCGTGTCGGGCGACGACCTGCTGCGCATGGCTGCACGCGAACCCGAGCTGCTGCCGCCGGCGCGCGAACTGCACGCGCAGTACTGGGGCCTGCTGCCTGGTGTGCACCGCCTGTGGTTCGACAGCGGGCGCGTGCTGCTCACGCTGTGCATTGGCGATGCCCAGCCACTGCTGCGCCAGCAACCCTGGCAGGCCGATAGCGTGTACCTCGACGGCTTTGACCCGCGGTGCAACCCGGAGCTATGGAGCGCCGAGACACTGCAGGCCGTGGCCCGCTGCTGCCGCCGGGGCACCCGCCTGGCGACCTGGTCGGTGGCTGGGCATGTGCGCGAGACGCTGGCCCAGTGTGGCTTTGAAGTGCAGAAAGTGCCGGGCCTGCCCCCCAAGCACGCCAACCTGCAGGCCTGCTTTAACCCGCACTGGGAGCCGCGCAAGGCCCCCTCGCCCTGGCCCGCGCCCGCAGCGCAGCCACAGGCGTGCATCGTCATCGGCGCGGGGTTGTCGGGCGGCGCCTGCGCGGCCAGCCTGGCGCGGCGCGGCTGGCAGGTGACGGTGCTGGACGAGGGC
>CAZRFF010000127.1:0-6624 GCA_964599265.1 uncultured Simplicispira sp.
CCTGATCGACGCCCACCAGGTGGACGTGACGCTGGGCAGCCACCAATACCGCCGCGTGACGGGCGACTTCAACATCCTCACGGGCGAGAACGCCGCCCTGCGCATCAACGCCATGGGCACGGGCGCCGACAACAACGGCGCAGGCAGCAGCATCGATAAAAACGGCATCGCTGGCACCTACGCCTGGGGCATTGGCACGCGCAACGAGTTTTCCGCCAGCCTCTACCACCTGAACAACAACAACGGCATGAACTACGGCCTGCCATGGATTCGCCGCACCGCCACCTCCGCGGCCAGCGACACCACCGTCCTGCCGCTCGATCCATCGCGCTACTACGGCATGGCCAGCGACCGCAACGCTGGCGGCGCCGACATGGTCACCCTGGCCCACACGCACCGTTTTGACGGCGAAGCCGAACTCAAAACCCAATTGCGCTTTGGCCAGTTTGAACGCGACCAGCGCGCCGGCACCGTCCGCATCGCCCCTGCCGCCCAGCAGCCCGGCGGCGCTGCCGTCAACCTGAGCAATTTTGGCCCCTCCACCGTGCTCACGCGCGGCACCAACCTCAAGATGCAGGACATGGACACCGTGCACCTGCAAAGCGATTACAGCAGCAAGTTCAATGCCCTGGGCCTGCGCCACGAACTGCTGGCCGGCGCCGACTTTGCCCACGAGAAAAAGCGTGTTTACGGCGCCCTCAGCGCGGCGCAAGGCGGTGTCAATATCACCAAGCCGCCCACGGCAGTGAACAAACCCAACGATGGCGCCTCGGTGGACGAAAGAAGCCGCGTGCTGCGCACCACCAGCGACTTCGATGCCAAAGGCTGGGGCGTGTACGCCCAGGACATGGTGCACCTGACCCCGCAGTGGAAAGTACTCGGCGGCCTGCGTTACGACCACATGGACGGCGACTACAACAACTACGCCATCCCCAACAGCGCGCCTGGCCCGGTCACCACCACCCAGTACCGCCAGAGCATTGGCGAATGGAGCAAGCGCCTGGGCCTGCTCTACCAGCCCACGCCGCTGCAGTCTTACCACTTCTCGTACGGCACCTCGTTCAACACCTCGGGCGATACCTATTCGTACAGCGCGCAGACGGTGAACACGCCGCCCGAATCAAGCCGCAACCTGGAAATCGGCGCCAAGCTCGACTCGGCCGACAAACGCTTTACCACGCGGCTGGCGGTATTCCACTCAACCAAGCTGCACGAACGCAACACCGACCCCGACCTGAACATCGCCGTGCTTTCCGGCAAGCGCCACGCCGCAGGGGCCGAGATCGACATCACCGGCCGCCTGACCTCCAAATGGGAAGTCTACGGCTCCTACATGTGGATGCCCAGCGCCAAGATCGACAAAGGCGCCGAAGGCGCCGAAGGCCAGGGCTCGCGCCCCTCGCTCACCCCCAAGCATTCGGGCACTGTCTGGAGCACCTACCAGATCACCCCCCAACTGCGCGTGGGCGGCGGCCTGAACTTCCGCAGCTCGCAAACACCCAACCGCAACCCCGGCTGGGCCGCAGCAGGCTTCGTGACCGCCGACCTCATGGCCGAATACACCCTGAACGAGCGCTACAGCTTCAAGGCCAACCTGAGCAACGTCACCAACCGTTTGTACGCCGACGGTTTGTACTCCGGCCACTACATTCCGGGGGCTGGCCGGATGTTCCAGATCACCGCCAGCATGAAGTTCTAAACCAACCCATGCAACCGCCCTTCGGGGCGGTTTTAGTTGCTTGACCCAAAAAACAATTGAAATGCGATGCATTCGCATTTATAATTGCTGGCGAAATGACTATTTTCTCCCCGCCGCCAGCACACCCTTGCACCCACACAGCCTGCCCAACGATCCAGATCAACCGGCAGGCAAAACAAGGTGCACAATGGCGGTCAAGGGTCAACCTAGGGCTTATACCCATATGTTGCTGATTTCAACCCTGGGCATCGGCCTCGTGCTGGTCGTGGGCGCATCCCTCTGGAGCCTGCGCTAAGCCTCTGCGTTTTCCCTGGTGCGCCGCTTGCTGCGCGCCGTACTGTTCATTCCCCATCGATGTACATGCCCTACGAAATGGACCGCCCCGCAGGTTTGGGCCGCAATACACTGATCGCCATCAACGTGGTACTGCTGCACGCAGTCGCACTGTGGGCCCTGCAAACCGGCCTGCTGCGCCGCGCGGTGGAGGTCATCGTGCCTGCCGAGCTGCTGACGGAGTTCATCACCCCGCCTGCCCCCACGGTGGCGCCCGAACCCCCGCCCCCCACACCGGTGCCGCCCAAAATTACGCCCAAGGCCGTTAAAACCCCTGCGCCCCGCCCTGCCCCGCAGCCGCTGCCTGTGGCCGATGCGCCGGCCACGCCCAACGCTCCGGTGGTGGCTCCGGCCAGCCCGGAGCCGCCCAACCCCGCCCCCGTGGCAGCGGCGCCCGTCGCAGCGCCAGAGGCGTCCCCCGCCCCTGCGCGCATCGAGCTGCCATCGAGCAACGCCGCTTACCTGCAAAACCCGATACCCACCTACCCGGCGGTCAGCAAACGCATGGGCGAACAGGGCAAGGTCGTATTGCGGGTGTTCATTGGCACCGACGGTTTGCCTCAAAAAATTGAGCTCAACCGTTCCAGCGGCTTTGACCGCCTTGACCGCCAGGCCCAAGACACCGTGGCACGCTGGAAGTTCGTGCCCGGCAAACGCAACGGCGTACCCGAAGCCATGTGGTACCTGGTACCCATTAATTTTGTTCTCGAATAAATCTCAGGAGTTTTCATGGAAACGCAATTTGGCCTTGCCAACCTCTGGACCCAAGGCGATTTCGTCACCCGCGCCGTGGCCTTGCTTTTGCTGGGCATGTCCCTGGCTTCGTGGATCGTCATCTTCATCAAGGCGCTGGACATCGTGCGCCTGAAAAAACAAGCCCATTCCGTGCCCCTGTTCTGGCACAGCAACGACCTGGCCGAGGGGCTCAGCCGGCTGGGCGCCGACGCGGGCAACCCTTTCAAACAGCTGGCCATCGAAGGGCGCGAAGCCACGGCCCACCACCGCAACACAGCTGCGCAATTGCACGACAGCCTGGATGTGAGCGACTGGGTCAAGGGCTGCATGCGCAATTACATTGAAGCCTTTACCGCCCGCCTGCAATCGGGCCTGGCCATTCTGGCTTCCGTGGGTTCTACCGCGCCTTTTGTCGGCCTGTTTGGCACGGTGTGGGGCATTTACCATGCGCTGCTGGCCATTGGCACCTCCGGGCAATCGACCATCGACAAAGTGGCCGGCCCCATTGGTGAGGCCCTCATCATGACCGCCCTGGGCCTGGCTGTGGCCATTCCTGCCGTGCTGGGCTACAACGCCCTGGTGCGCGGCAATAAATTCGTGCTCTCGCGCCTGAGCAGCTTTGCCCACGATCTGCACGCCTATTTTGTGACTGGCGCCCGGGTGGGCTCGGCAGGTGATGCCGACAATGTGCGCG
Organism: uncultured Simplicispira sp.; assembly: GCA_964599265.1. GTDB lineage: Bacteria > Pseudomonadota > Gammaproteobacteria > Burkholderiales > Burkholderiaceae_C > Simplicispira. The sequence goes on from CAZRFF010000127.1 coordinate 3,462, forward strand.
CGCTCAAGAAGGGTGGCTGAGCATGGCTTTTGGAACCCAAGACGACGCCGATGAGGTCATGAACGAAATCAACATGACGCCCCTGGTGGACGTCATGCTGGTGCTGCTCATCATTTTCATCATCACCGTGCCGGTCATGAAGCACTCGGTGCAGGTCGACCTGCCCCGCGCCGACAACCAGCCCGAAATGGTCAAGCCCGAAACCATCCGCCTGAGCGTGACGGCCGACGGCAGCTACCACTGGAACGGCCAGGAGGTCGGCGATGCAGAGTTGCAGATCCTGCTGCAAACCGAAGCCGCCAAAGACCCCCAGCCCGACCTGCACATTCGCGGCGACCGCGAAGTGCGCTACGAGCGCGTAGCCCAGGCCATGGCCAGTGCCCAACGCGCCGGTGTGCGCAAAATTGGCTTTGTGACCGATCCCCAGCCCTGATGTGAAATTGACACAAATTTACAAAAAACCACTGGACAAATCAATGCGAATGATTATCATTAATGTATTGATTGTTTCATAGCCACTGTTCCATGCAAGCCCATTCCTCTTCAAGCTCCACCCTGCGTCTGCCCGCTACCGCCAGGGCCCATGCTGCAGACGCTATCAACTCTGGCGCGGGAATGCACCCAGCCATGGACAGCCAGCACTTGCTGCGTGGCCACAAGCTCATCACCATTCACCACAACGGCGCACAGTACCGCTTGCAAACCACGCGCCAGGGCAAGCTGATTTTGACCAAGTAACAGTTTCATCGTGGGGCGACTCCCGGGCCGGTTCGCTGGCTCCGTTCGGGTCGTTTTTGCCAGCCAACGGTTTGTCCGCGTAGCCAGGCTTTTTTTCCACTCCCCAGCACTTCACACCGGCCCAGGGCCGGTGTTGTTTTTTCAGCTGCGGCGCGAACGGGCCCCGCGCGGTGCAGGCGAAGCCGCTTTGCCAGACCGCCCAACCCCCTTGGCGGACGGTTTGGCCTTGCCTTTGCCACCGCCTTTGCCCGTGGCGCTGACCTGGCCTGACGGGATCGGGCGGGCGGCTTTGCCCACCTTGCCGCCCACGGCCTCTTGCACACCGTCGGTCACCAGACGGAAGTCGATGCGCCTGCCATCCAGATCCACCCGGCTCACCTGCACCCGTACACGTGTACCGATGGCGTAGCGGGTACCCGTGCGTTCGCCGCGCAGCTCCTGGCGGGCTTCGTCAAAGCGAAAATATTCTTCGCCCAGCTCGGCAATATGCACCAGGCCTTCCACGTACATGGCATCAAGGGTGACGAAAATACCAAAGCTGGTGGCCGCAGACACCACACCGCTGAATTCTTCGCCCAGGTGGTCGCGCATGTATTTGCACTTGAGCCAGGCTTCCACATCGCGGCTCGCTTCGTCGGCACGGCGCTCGTTGGCACTGCAATGCAGGCCTGCGGCCTCCCACGCCTGGGACTCGACCACCGAAACGCTGCCTGTAGCCTGGCGCGGGCGCTGCGTGGGTTCGTCCACCTTTGCAGCCAGGCGGCGCGAGAGCTTGGCATGGGCCTCACCCGGCGTGGGCAAGGCTGGCAGGCGGTAGCGCACCCCGGCCAAGGTGGCCTTGATGACGCGGTGCACCAGCAAATCGGGATAGCGCCGGATGGGGCTGGTGAAATGGGTGTAGGCCTCGTAGGCCAAACCAAAGTGCCCACTGTTGATGGGCGTGTAGATGGCTTGCTGCATGGAGCGCAGCAGCATGGTATGGATTTGCTGCGCATCCGGCCTGTCTTTCGTGGCCTCGGCAATGGCCTGGAATTCAGCAGGCCGGGGGTCGTCGCCGATCGACATACCCACCCCCATGGCCTTGAGGTAGCCGCGCAAAATTTCCTGTTTCTCGGGCGTGGGGCCTTCGTGCACCCGGTACAAGCCTGCCTGACCGCTTTGGGCAATGAAATCCGCACTGCACACGTTGGCGGCCAGCATGGCTTCTTCGATCAGGCGGTGGGCCTCGGTGCGCACGCGGGGCACGATTTTTTCGATATGACCGTTGTCATCACAAACAATTTGGGTTTCGGTGGTTTCAAAGTCCACCGCGCCGCGTTGCTCGCGTGCCGCCAACAGCGCGCGGTACACGTCCGAGAGATGCAGCAGGTCGCTCACGCGCTCTTTGCGCCTGGCGGCTTCGGGGCCCCGGGTATTGGTCAGGATGGCCGCGACTTCGGTGTAGGTGAACCGCGCATGGCTGAACATGACCGCCGGGTAAAACTGGTAGGCGTGGATATCCCCTTTGGCGGTGATGAGCATGTCGCACACCATGCACAGGCGCTCTACGTCGGGGTTGAGCGAACACAGGCCGTTAGAGAGCTTTTCGGGCAGCATGGGGATCACGCGGCGCGGAAAGTACACGCTGGTAGCGCGATCGTATGCGTCCACGTCGATCGGGCTGCCCGTCTGCACGTAGTGGCTCACGTCGGCGATGGCCACCAAAAGGCGCCAGCCTTTTGATCGCCCGATTTTGGCGGGCTCGCAGTACACGGCATCGTCAAAATCGCGTGCGTCTTCACCATCGATGGTGACCAGGGGAACGTCGGTCAGGTCGATGCGCTGCTTTTTATCCTGCGCCCGCACCTGCTCCGGCAGCGCTGCGGCCTCGGTCAGGCAGGCATCGGAAAATTCGTGCGGAACCCCGTACTTGCGCACGGCGATTTCGATTTCCATGCCAGGGTCGTCCACTTCGCCCAGCACCTCGGTAATGCGCCCCACGGGCTGGCCAAACAAGGCCGGGGGCTCGGTCAGCTGCACCACCACCACCTGCCCCGCCAAGGCCTGCCCCAACCCACCGGCGGGGATGAGGACGTCTTGCCCATAGCGCTTGTCTTCGGGCGCAACCACCCAGACCCCGCTTTCTTGCAAGAGCCGCCCAATGATGGGCTGCGCGGGCCGCTCGACAATCTCGACGACACGCCCTTCGGGCCGGCCGCGCCGATCCAGGCGCACGATGCGCGCGCGCACCTTGTCCTTGTGCAGCACGGCGCGCATCTCGTTGGGGGGAAGGTAAATATCGGCTTGGCCGTCGTTGCGCACCACGAAACCATGTCCGTCGCGGTGCCCCTGCACGGTGCCCTCGATTTCGTCAGAAGGATGGGAGGGTTTGGTGCGAGAGCTCATTTTTTTGTTATACAATCTTAGTCTTTCCTGAAATGCCCAG
>CAZRFF010000128.1:0-6576 GCA_964599265.1 uncultured Simplicispira sp.
GCATCACCGCCCGCGTGGCATTGCGCCAGGTGCGCCCACGCGAGCTGGTGGCCCTGGGCAAAACACTACAAAAAACAGAGCTTCTTGCGCAGCAAGGGCAAGCACCAGAGCCTTATTTGGCCCAAATATTTGGCCACCTGCAGCCCCCTGCCGAAGCCCTCGCCCTGCTGGGCCGGTCCATCACCGAAGAACCCGCCGCCCTGGTGCGCGACGGCGGCGTGATTGCCGGCGGCTTTGACGCCGAGCTGGACGAGCTGCGCGCCATCCAGAGCAATTGCGACGGTTTTTTGCTCGACCTGGAAACCCGCGAAAAAGCACGCACCGGCATCCCCAACCTGCGCGTGCAGTTCAACAAGGTGCACGGCTTTTACATTGAAGTGACCGGCAGCCACCTGGACAAAATCCCCGACGACTACCGCCGCCGCCAGACGCTGAAAAATGCTGAGCGCTTCATCACGCCCGAGCTCAAGGCGTTTGAAGACAAGGCCCTCTCAGCCCAGGAGCGCGCCTTGCAACGCGAAAAATGGCTGTACGAGCAGGTGCTCGACCAGCTCCAGCCCCATGTGCCCCAGCTCACCCGCGTCGCCCAGGCGCTGGCCCAGCTCGACGTGCTGTGCTGCCTGGCAGAGCGCTCGCTCACCCTCGGCTGGTGCGCGCCGCAGTTCGTGCCCGAACCGTGCATAGAGATCGAATCCGGCCGCCACCCGGTGGTGGAGGCACGCCTGGCGGAAACCTCCAGCGGCGCCTTCATCCCCAACCACACGCGCATGCACGCCCACCAGCGCATGCAAATCATCACCGGGCCCAACATGGGCGGCAAATCGACCTACATGCGCCAGGTGGCCATCATCGCGTTGCTGGCCAGCATGGGCAGCCATGTGCCTGCCGCCAGCTGCCGCCTGGGGCCTCTTGACGCCATCCACACCCGCATCGGCGCGGCCGACGACCTGGCCAACGCGCAATCGACCTTCATGCTGGAGATGGTGGAGGCGGCGCACATCCTGCACAGCGCCACAGCGCACAGCCTGGTGCTGATGGACGAAATCGGCCGCGGCACCAGCACCTTCGACGGTCTGGCGCTGGCGGGCAGCATTGCCACGCATTTGCACGACAAGACCAAAGCCTTCACTCTTTTTGCCACGCACTACTTTGAACTGACCGAGCTGCCCGCCCAGGCACGCCACGCGGTCAACATGCATGTGAGCGCGGCCGAGAACGGACAAGACATCGTCTTTCTGCACGAAATACAAGCCGGCCCTGCCAGCCGCAGCTACGGCGTGCAAGTGGCCAAGCTGGCCGGCATGCCCGCCAGCGTGCTCAACCACGCACGCCACACCCTGCAAACGCTGGAAGAACGCTCGCAGGCCGCGCAACTGCAGGTCGATTTATTCACCCCCCCGCCCGAACCCGCCGTGCAGGCCAGCAGCGCCGTAGAAGCCTTGCTGGCGCAAATCCACCCCGACCAGCTCACCCCGCGTGAGGCGCTGGACGCGCTGTACCAGCTCAAGGCGCAACTGGGCTGATCCCGCCATGCGGATTGCTGGGCATTGTGGGCATTGGCCGGCGCGACGTGGTGATCGAGTGGTGGCTGGTGGACGCCCATGGAGAGCCGATCGATGCATTTTGGGAAGTTACCTGACGCAAACTGCCGCTGCGTTCCCGTTACCATAGCCACCTGCTTTTTTCTGGCATGCCCGCAGCGCAGGGCTTTGGTTTTTGCATGATCCCCATCGTTTTTTCCCACGGCAACAGTTTTCCCTCGGGCACCTACCGCGTGCTGCTGAACGAGCTTGAGCGGCGCGGTTGCGCCGTGAGCGCGGTCGAGCGTTTTGGCCACGACCCGCGTTTTCCCGTCACCAACAACTGGCCACATCTGGTGGAGCAACTGGCCGCATTTGCCCAGGCGCAGGTGCAGGCCACCGGGGGGCCGGTGTACCTGGTGGGCCATTCGCTGGGCGGCATTTTGAGCGTGATGACCGCGGCCATGCACCCCGAACTGGCGCGCGGCGTGCTGATGGTCGATTCGCCCCTGGTGAGCGGCTGGCGCGCCACCACCGTGGGCGCCATCAAGGGCACGCGCATCATGGAGAGCTTCTCGCCCGCGCGGGTGAGCCGTGTGCGGCGCAACCGCTGGGCCAGCACCGACGAGGCGTTCGAGCACTTTCGCAAGAAAAAAGCCTTTGCCCGCTGGGACCCGCAGGTGCTGCGCGATTATGTGACCTATGGCCTGTACGACGAGGGCGACCAGCGGGTGCTGGCGTTCGATCGCGCGGTCGAATCCGACATCTACAACACCATGCCGCACCACCTGGGGCGCCTGCTGCGCCAACACCCGCTGCGCTGCCCGGCAGCCTTCATTGGGGCGCGCGGTTCCAGCGAATTGCGCCAGGTCGGCCTGGAACTGGCCAAGCGGGTGACGCAGGGGCGGGTATCCATGGTCGATGGATCGCACCTGTTCCCCATGGAGAACCCCCGCATGGCGGCGGCGGCCATCGAGGCGCAGTTGCTCAATTTGGAGTCGCTGGCGCGCCCGCCCGCCCAGGGCCGTTAGCGGCAGCAGCGGTAAGCGAGGCCCACGGTCACGCCATAGTTGTTGGGCTTGACGGCCACGGGGCTGCGCCGCGCATCGCCGCGCAATTGCGAATAGCCCATGCCGCCAAACAGCACCCAGCGCTGGGCGATGGCGGTTTTGATTTCCACACCGAACTCCGTGCTGAGCATGCCCCCACCAGGCCGGTAGGCGGGCAAGGGGGTGCTCACCCCGGCGGCGCTGGCGGGCACGCCCATGTAGCTGCGCATCCAGGTGCCGTTGGCCATGGAAAAACCGGCCCCAAAGCCGATTTCGGTGCGCGGGCTGATGCGGTATTCGTAGCGCAAATTGGTCTGCAAGGTGTTGCCGCCCTGGTGGCCCAGCAGGTCCTGGCTCAGGGTGCTGCGCAGGCTGAGCTGATCGGTGAATTCGTAAATGGCGCTCAGGCGGCCACGCAGCGTGCGCTTGACGTCGGGCAGGCCGCGCAGCATGGGGTCATCTTCGGTCTTGCGGCCGCCATCGATGCGCAGGCCCGCGCTCAGGCGGAACTTATCCCACTGCAACAGGCGGGCGGTCAGGCCAGAATCGCGTGCGTCCAGGTCAAAGTCCAGCAGCGATCCACCGCCGCCCGAACTCAGGGTAAAGCGCCCCACCTCCAGCCCGATGACGGGGCGCACGCCCGTGTCGCGCTGCGCGCTTCCGGGGTAGCTGGGCCCGTTGTTGATGGCCATGCCCAGCGCCCAGGTGTAGCCGCCGCGCGCATCTTCGGGCGGCGGCATGCGCAGGACTTGGGCCAGGGCCGGGGTGGCCAGGCAGCAGGCAGCCAGCAAGGGCGCCAAGGACAGGGGACGTTGCATGCGGGGCATTATGGGGCGATTTATCAATCTTGCCACACTACCCACCCTGTCCACGCGGTCACCAGCACCACGATGCCAAAGGCGATGCGGTAGTAGGCAAAAGGCACAAAGCTGTGCGAGCTGATGTAGCGCAGCAGCCAGCGCACGCACAGCCACGCACTCACAAAGGAAAACACCAGCCCCACGGCAAACAGGGGCAGGTCGGCCATGGAGAGCAAGGCACGCTCTTTGTACAGGCTGTACACCCCGGCGCCGATGAGCGTGGGCATGGCCAGGAAGAAGGAATAGTCCGTCGCCGCCTGGCGCGACAGCCCCATGAGCATGCCGCCGATGATGGTGGCCCCGCTGCGGCTGGTGCCCGGCACCATGGCCAGGCATTGCACCAGGCCCACTTTCAGCGCGTCCAGCGGCGCCATGTCGTCCACGCTGTGCACACGCGTTTGGCTGGCCGGGCGGCGCTCGGCCCACAGGATGATGAAGCCGCCCACGATGAAGGTGCTGGCCACCACCACCGGCGTGAACAGGTGCTCCTTGATCGCCTTGCCCGCCAGCAGGCCCAGCACCACGGCGGGCAGGAAGCCGATGAACACATTGAGCGCAAAGCGCTGCGCCTGCCGCTCGGTGGGCAAGGCCACCAGCGTGGCGCGGATTTTTTGCCAGTACACCAGGATGACGGCAAAGATCGCCCCGGTCTGGATGGCGATGTCGAACACCTTGGCCTTGGCATCGTCAAAACCCAGCAAGGAGCCCGCGAGGATCAGGTGGCCGGTGGAGGAGATAGGCAGAAATTCCGTCAGACCCTCTACCACGCCCATGATGGCGGCCTTGAGCAGCAAAACAATATCCACGCGCGCGTCCTTCTTGTGTGATCCGGGCCCCGCAGGCCCTTGAAGGCGGCGATTATCCCCGAGCGCCAACATCCATCCGTCCGCCATTCGCGGCCCGCGCGCCGCATTTCGCTCCCCCAGCCTGCATTCCGTCGCACACCGCTCGCGCCGCCCGCCCCCGCCGCGCACAGTACACCCCAGCGACGCACTGCCGGAGCCGACCATGACGACCCCATGCGGCCGGCCATGGCCTGGCCTGAAACCCTTTTTCCCCTCCACTTTCTTCCCTCCAAGGAGCCGCACCATGATGCTCATCGACCTTCTCATCCAGCAACCCCAGGTTCTGGGTTCCATCGTCCGCGCCACGCCTTCGTGGGTATGGGGCCTGCTCGCCGCCCTGGTGGCCCTGGGCGCCAGCCAGCTGCGCAACCGCAACGCCTCACTGCAGCGCGCGCTGGCCACGCCGGTGGCCATGGCAGCCTTCTCAGCCTATGGCGTGGCCTCGGCCTTCAGCGGCTCGGGGCAACTGGCCTGGGCGCTGATCGGCTGGGCCGCCACGGCGCTGGCGGTGGCGCTGGCCCCGCAAGCCCCACGCGGCACCCGCTTCGACGCGACCACGCGCAGCTTCGCCCAGCCCGGCAGCGCCTGGCCGCTGGTGCTGATCCTGGGCGTGTTCACCATCAAGTACGGCGTGGGCGTGGAACTGGCGATGGAGCCGCGCGTAGCCTCGGCCCTGGACTTCGCCCTGCCCGTGTGCCTGCTGTACGGCGTGTTCAACGGCATGTTCGCCGCCCGCGCCTTGCGCCTGCTGCGGCTGGCCCGCACCGCGCCCACGCAGCAGCCGACCCTGGCAACCCTGTAAACACCCCGGAGAACCACCATGCGCCGCGACAAATACGACAAACTCGACCCCATCGAACGCCTGGCGCGCAAGCGCGCGGGCGCCAAGCTGGGCTGGTACCTGCACGCCACCGTGTTCTTGCTGGTCAACGCCCTGCTGTGGAGCCTGGCGCTCGCCGCCGGCGGGGGCCACTGGGCCGCGTTCCCCACGCTGGGCTGGGGCATCGGCCTGGCCGTCCACGGCATCGTGGTGTTCGTCCTGGCCGGCGGCGCCGGGCTGCACGAGCGCATGGTGCAGGCCGAGCGCGAACGCATCGCCCGGCAGGCACCCCGCCCCTGAGAGACCAGCCATGCCACGCCGCCGCGCGCGCCGTGGCCCAGGCCTGCGCCTAAAATTCCCCACCATGCCCATGACCCCCGAAGAGATCGACCAGTTCGCGCGCAAGCGCGCCAGCGCCAAGCTGGGCTGGTACCTGCACGCCACCGTGTACGTGCTGGTCAACCTGGTGATCTTCGCCATGTCGCGCTATGCGTTCGGCACGCGGCCGTGGTCGGTGTTCCCGCTGCTGGGCTGGGGCCTGGGGCTGGCGCTGCACGGCATCTCGGTGTTCGTGCTGGGTAAGGGCAGCGGCCTGCGCGAGCGCATGGTGCAGCGCGAGCGCGAGGCCCTGCAGCGCCGCCAGCAGGACCGGCCATGACGGTCTTCGCCCGCACGCCGGACTGGATCAGCAAACTGCGCAACCTGCTGCAGGTGTGGGCGTTCACCCTGGCGGTGGCCACCATCCAGGTCGCCTTCCTGCCCGACAAACCCTACGGCCCGCCGGTGGTGTACTCGGTGCTGATCGGCACCATCACCTGGATCCTCATCGACCTGGGACGCGAGCTGCCGCCCTCCGCGGCCGAGACCGGCTGGCCACCGGGCTGGCAGGGCCTGGCGCTGGTGGTGGCGAGCATCGCCGTGGGCTACCTCGCGGGCAACTGGCTGGCGGATCTGCTGTGCTCCCGCTACTTCCATTTCTACCCGCCGGGCAGCATGCAGTCGGACAGCGACCTGCGCTCATCCCTGCTCATCACGGTGCTGGCGGGCAGCGCGGGCTCGTACTACTTCTACACCGTGCACAAGGCCGACTACCTGGAGCACCAGATGGCCGAGGCCCGCGTGCACGCCACCGAGGCCCGCCTCAGGCTGCTGGAGGCGCAGTTGGAGCCCCACATGCTGTTCAACACGCTGGCCAACCTGCGCGTGCTGATCGCCACCGACCCCGGGCGCGCCCAGCAGATGCTGGACCACATCATCGCCTACCTGCGCGCCACGCTGGCCGCCTCGCGCAGCACGCTGCACCCGCTGGCGCAGGAGTTCGCGCGGCTGGCCGACTACCTGGAACTGATGGCCGTGCGCATGGGCCCGCGCCTGGCCTACACGCTGGACCTGCCGGCCGCGCTGGAATCCGTGCCCGTGCCGCCGCTCTTGCTGCAGCCGCTGGTGGAGAACGCCATCCGCCACGGCCTGGAGCCCTGCATC
>CAZRFF010000129.1:0-6538 GCA_964599265.1 uncultured Simplicispira sp.
CAAATAGAAGGGGTTAAGCGTCATTGTAGAATCGCGGGGTTTTGCGCCAACAACCACAAGACCCTCGATATGAAGTTGCTCGCCCCCCTGCTCATGGCTGCCGCACTGGCAGCGTCCGCTACTGCCGCCCAAGCCTCTGGCGCGGCCCCCTCGGCCAAGCCCGATCTGGAAAAAGGCGGCGCCAGCTATTCGACCGTTTGTGTGGCCTGCCACGCTGAAGATGGCAACTCCGCCATTCCAGAAAACCCCAAGCTCGCCCAGCAGCACCCCCAATACCTGGTCAAGCAGCTGCAAGAGTTCAAGAGCGGCAAGCGTGAGAGCCCCATCATGCAGGGCTTTGCCGCCATGCTGGAAGACGCGGACATGGCCAATATCGCCGCCTGGCTGCATGCCAAGCCCGCCAAACCGGGCGAGGCCACCGACAAGGCCCTGGTGGCTTTGGGCGAAAAAATCTACCGCGGCGGCATTGCCGAACGCAACATTGCCGCCTGCGCGGCCTGCCACAGCCCCAATGGCGCGGGCATTCCGGCGCAGTACCCACGCCTGTCGGGCCAGCACGCGGGCTATACCGAAACGCAGCTCAAGGCTTTCCGCGACGGTACGCGCAAAAACAGCCTGCAGATGACCGGCGTGGTCGCCAAGATGAACGACCGTGAAATCAAGGCGGTGTCCGATTACATTGCCGGCCTGCGCTGATCCAAGGGCCGCTGGTCGGCCTTTGGTCATTCTGGCGGAACCCTTGGCCAAAAACTAACCCCAATGCGGGCGGGCCCATCCAACGATGGCCCCGCCCGTTTCCTTTCTGCGCTGCATACTCCACCCCATGTCCGAAACCACCCACGGCATGCGCATCCACACCCGCTCGCACGCGCTGCGCGCTGCGGTCGAGCTGCTGTCTTCCATGCGCTTTGCCATCGCCCTGCTCACGGTGATTTGTATCGCTTCGGTGATTGGTACCGTGGTCAAGCAAAACGAGCCCGCCGTCAACTACGTCAACCAGTTTGGGCCGTTTTGGGCCGATCTGTTTGGCAAGCTGCAGCTCAATGCCGTTTACAGCGCATGGTGGTTTTTGCTGATTTTGGCGTTTCTGGTCATCAGCACCTCGCTGTGCATTGCGCGCCATACGCCCAAAATCCTGGTTGATTTGCGCACGTACAAAGAGAACATCCGCGAGCAAAATCTGCGCGCTTTTCACCACAAGGCCGAAGCCGATTTGCCGCAAGACACCGCCACCGAGGCGCGGCGCATTGGCCAGATGCTGGTGGGGGGCGGTTGGAAGGTCAAACTCCAGCAGCGCGATACGGCGGCAGGCCCAGGCACGGGTTGGATGGTGGCCGCACGCGCCGGGGCGGCGCACAAAATTGGCTACATCGCCGCGCACAGCGCCATCGTGCTGGTGTGCCTGGGGGGCTTGCTGGACGGTGATTTGATTGTGCGTGCCCAAATGTGGCTGGGTGGCAAGACGCCCTTTGCCGGCGGCGGCATGATTGCCGACGTGCGCCCCGAGCACCGCCTGAGCGCCCGCAACCCTGCGTTCCGTGGGAATTTGGTGGTTACCGAAGGTGGCCAGGCGAGTATTGCCATTTTGAGCCAGTCCGATGGCGTGCTGCTGCAAGAGCTCCCTTTTGCCGTGGAGCTTAAAAAATTCATCATCGAGCATTACTCCACCGGCATGCCCAAGCTGTTCGCCAGCGAGGTGGTGATCCACGACCTGGCTTCGGGCGAGGCCACGCCCGCGCGCATCGAGGTGAACAAGCCCGCTAACTACAAGGGCATTGAAATTTACCAATCGAGCTTTGACGATGGCGGTTCGGCCGTCACCCTCACGGGTTTGCCGCTCAATGCCGATGGTGGCAAGCCCTTTGAAGTGCAGGGCACCATCGGCGGTAAGGCGCCGCTGCCCGGTGTGGCGGGCGCCAAGGACGTGTTACTGGAGTTCAGCTCGCTGCGCGTCATCAACGTCGAGAACATGGGCCAGGACGCCAGTGCCTCGGGCGCCGATGTGCGCAAGGTGGATTTGCGGTCTTCGCTCGATGGCGCCATGGGCGCGGCGAATAAAACCGTGGAAAACAAAAACCTGCGCAACGTAGGCCCCAGCGTAGGCTACAAATTGCGCGACGCCTCCGGCCAGGCGCGTGAGTTCCACAACTACATGCTGCCCGTGGATTTGGGCGAGGGCGGGCCGGCCATGTTCCTCTACGGCATGCGCGAGACGCCGTCCGAGCCCTTCCGCTACCTGCGCATCCCGGTGGACGACCAGGGAAGCATGAACGGCTTCATGCGCCTGCACCGTGCCCTGGCCAGCCCCATGTTGCGCGATGCGGCCGTGCGGCGCTATGTGGCCCGGGTGGTGGATCCGGCGCGCAAGGACATGGCCGAGCAGCTCACCCAATCGACCGAACGCGTGCTGCAGCTCTATGCTGGCCGCACCAACGAACAAGGCCAGCGCGAGGGCGGTCTCGCCGCAGTGGCGCAGTTCCTCGAAGCCAATGTGCCGGAGGCCGAGCGTGAGCGTGCGGGCGATGTGCTGATGCGCGTGCTCAATGGGGTGCTGTTCGAGTTGGCACAAATCACGCGCGAGCAGGCACAGTTGCCACCTTTGCCCAATACCGAGCAGACCTTGGGCTTCATGACCCAGGCGGTGATTGCGCTGAGTGACGTGCAGTTCTACCCCGCACCCGTGCTGCTGGGGCTCAAGGACTTCAACCAGGTGCAGGCCAGCGTGTTCCAGGTGGCGCGTGCGCCGGGCAAGAACATCGTGTACCTGGGCTGCGCCCTGCTCATTGTGGGCGTGTTCGCCATGCTCTACATCCGTGATCGGCGCGTGTGGGTGTGGGTGGCGCCGCGCGATGGCACAACGCATGCCATGATGGCCCTGTCCACCAACCGCAAAACCATCGACGGCGACCGCGAATTCGCGCACCTGGCCGACAAACTCATAGGCGCCGCACCCATGGCGCCGCGCACCCCTGGAGGTTCCGCATGAACACCGCAGCCCACAACACCACGGTCACCCTGAACGAGGGGTTCCTGGCACGGCGCAACTGGCTGGATTGGTTGTTTGCCGCCCTGGTTCTGGCCGGCGGCCTGTTTGCCCTGCAGCGCTACGGGGCGTATATGGATGGCTACGAAAAAGGCATTCTCATTGCCGCCGTGCCTTCTTTGGTCTGGCTGGGCTGGTTCTGGCGCCCCTTGCGCGTGCTGATGCTGGTGGTGGCGGGGCTGTCGCTCCTGGCCATCGGCCTGTACCAGCAGGATGGCGCAGGCGCCCTGGCGCGCGCCGAGACGGTGTTCGGGCTCAAATTCTTTCTCTCCAGCCAATCGGCCATCCTCTGGATGGGGGTGATGTTCTTCATGGCCACGGTGTTTTATTGGGTGGGCCTGTTTGCGCGGGGTGAAGGGCAGGCCGCTTCGCTGCTCGGTTCGCGCCTGGTGTGGGTGGCCATCACCATGGCCCTCACCGGCACCATGGTGCGCTGGTACGAAAGCTACCTGCTGGGCGCCGATGTGGGCCATATCCCGGTGAGCAACCTTTACGAGGTTTTCGTCATGTTCTGCTGGATGACGGCCGTGTTTTACCTGTACTACGAGCAGCAATACCAAACCCGCGCCCTGGGCGGTTTTGTGATGCTGGTGGTCAGCGCGGCGGTGGGTTTTTTGCTGTGGTATTCGGTGGTGCGCGAGGCGCATGAAATCCAGCCCCTGGTGCCCGCCCTGCAAAGCTGGTGGATGAAACTGCACGTGCCGGCCAACTTCATCGGCTACGGCACTTTTGCCTTGGCTGCCATGGTGGCCTTCGCCTACCTCATCAAGCAGCAGGCGCAAGAAACGCGCTGGTACAAGCTCGCGCCGTTGTGGCTGCTGGGCGTGGTGCTGTGCTTTGAGCCCTTGGTCTTCCGCCAGGGCAATGCGCCGGGCGGCAGCAGCTATTGGATGGTGTACTTTGGCATCTCCGCGCTCATCGTGGGCGCCATCCTGTTCGGGCGCCGGCGCATTGGCGAGCGTCTGCCGGCGCTGGAGGTGCTGGACGATGTGATGTACAAATCCATCGCCGTGGGCTTTGCCTTTTTCACCATTGCCACGGTGCTGGGCGCCCTGTGGGCTGCCGAAGCCTGGGGCGGCTACTGGAGCTGGGATCCCAAAGAAACCTGGGCGCTCATCGTCTGGCTCAACTACGCCTCCTGGCTGCACATGCGCCTCATGAAGGGCTTGCGCGGCACGGTATCGGCCTGGTGGGCGCTGGTGGGGCTGGTGGTGACCACCTTTGCCTTCCTGGGTGTGAATATGTTCCTCTCGGGGCTGCACAGCTACGGCGCCCTTTGAAGCCACCCGGTCTAAAACCCCGCGGCCAGCACTGGTGATGTGCTGGGTGCAGACTGTGGCCTCTCTGCCCCGTGGAGGCCCGCCATGCTGATACGCACCCCCGACAACGGTTTCAACCATCCGCACGCCAGCGAAATCACCCCGCTGGCGGTGTACGCCAAGCGCCGCACCCTGCTGCGCCTGGCAGGTGCAGCCGCCCTGGCCCTGCCAGCAGCGCGGGTGTGGGCGGCTGAAACGTCCCGTGCCGCGGCTTTGGCCGCCGTGCCGTCCACCGTGCCAGGGGCCATGGTGTTGGACAAACCCACCGCCGCCAAAGACGCGACCAGCTACAACAACTTTTACGAATTCGGTACCGATAAGGCCGACCCCGCACGCCGTGCCCATACCCTGGCATTGCGGCCCTGGACGGTGCAGGTCGATGGTCTGGTGCGCAAGCCCCGCCGGTTCGACATCGACGAGTTGTTGGGGCTCGCCCCGCTGGAGGAGCGCATTTACCGCCTGCGCTGCGTGGAAGGCTGGTCCATGGTCATCCCCTGGGCGGGTTACTCACTGGCGGCGCTGATCCGCCGCGTGGAGCCCTTGGGCAGTGCCAAATATGTGGAGTTCACCACCCTGGCCGACAAAGCGCAGATGCCGGGCCTGGCTTCGGGTGTGCTGGACTGGCCTTACACAGAAGGCCTGCGCCTGGACGAGGCGCTGCACCCGCTCACGTTGCTGGCTTTGGGCATGTACGGGCAGGTGCTGCCCGCACAAAATGGCGCTCCCGTGCGCCTGGTGGTGCCCTGGAAGTACGGATTCAAAAGCGCCAAGAGCCTGGTGCGCATCCGGTTCGTGGAGCACGAACCCGCCACCGCCTGGGCCAAGGCCGTGCCGCAGGAGTATGGGTTTTATTCCAACGTCAACCCCCTGGTGGATCACCCACGCTGGAGCCAGGCGACCGAGCGGCGCATTGGCGAAGACGGGTTGCTGGCCAAAAAACGCAAGACCCTGATGTTCAATGGTTATGAAGCGCAGGTGGGGCAGTTGTATGCAGGCATGGACCTGCACAAATATTTCTAAGCCCGCCATGCCGCCCAAGCGCCATGGTCCCAACGCCTGGCTTTTGCACCCTGCCGCCAAACCCCTGGTCTTTGGCCTTGCGCTGTGCCCACTGGGCTGGTTGGTGGTGCTGGCCGTGCAAGATGGCCTGGGTGCCAACCCGGCCGAGGCGCTGATCCGCACCCTGGGCGATTGGGCCTTGCGTCTGTTGTGCGCCACGCTGGCGTTGACGCCGCTGCGTGTGTCGTTGGGGTGGACGGCCCTGGCGCGCTATCGGCGCATGCTGGGTTTGTTCTCGGCTTTCTATGCACTGCTGCACCTGCTGGCCTACGCCTGGTTGGACCAGGGGCTGGATGCGGCGGCTGTGCTGCATGACGTGGCCAAACGCCCTTTCATCACCGTGGGGATGCTCACCGGCTTGGTGCTGGCGGTACTGGCCGCCACGTCCCCGCATTGGGTGGTGCGCAGGCTGGGGGGGCGGCGCTGGCAGGCCTTGCACCGCAGCGTGTATGCCGCGGCCCTGTTGGCGCTGCTGCATTTTGCGTGGATGCGGGCAGGCAAGAATGATTTTGCCGAAGTGCTGGGGTACGCCCTGTTGGTGGGGGTGTTGCTTGTGTGGCGCCTGGTGCGTGCGCTGCGGCGCGCC
Organism: uncultured Simplicispira sp.; assembly: GCA_964599265.1. Lineage (GTDB taxonomy): Bacteria > Pseudomonadota > Gammaproteobacteria > Burkholderiales > Burkholderiaceae_C > Simplicispira. The sequence continues at coordinate 6,008 of CAZRFF010000129.1, forward strand.
CGACGGGTACACCACAGCGCACAATCACTATAAATTTCGTAGCTGTTTGCGCCCGCCAGGTAAGCGATACGGGTTATTTTGGCAAAATTTCCGCACGGAAGGTGTCGGCTGCACTCTCGCGCTGGCGGATGAGCGTGGCCTGCGTGCCATCCACCAGCACCTCGGCCGCACGGCCTCGGGTGTTGTAGTTGCTGGCCATGGCCATGCAATACGCCCCGGCCGAGAGCACGGCCAGGTGCTCGCCAGGCTGCACGGCCAGGTTGCGGTCGCGGCCCAGCCAGTCGCCGCTTTCGCACACCGGGCCCACCACGTCGTAGACCTGCGTGGCGGCGTCGGCGGCAGGGGCTTGCGTGGGCACGATGGCATGGAAGGCCTGGTACATGGCGGGTCGGGGCAGGTCGTTCATGGCGGCATCGACGATGCAGAAGTTCTTCTGCTCGCCCGGTTTGAGGTACAGCACCTCGGTCGCGCACAGGCCGGCATTGCCCACCAGGGAGCGGCCGGGTTCGATGAGGATTTTGCGATTCCCGT
>CAZRFF010000130.1:0-6527 GCA_964599265.1 uncultured Simplicispira sp.
TTGCCAGCTATGTCGATACCTCCGCCCCGCTGCAGGGTGCGGAAAAAATCATCCACGAGGTGGAGATTTACATCGGCATCCTGATCGGCGCCGTCACCTTCTCGGGCTCACTCATCGCCTTTGGCAAGTTGAACGGCAAGATCGGCGGCAAGCCGCTCATGTTGCCCGCGCGCCACTGGCTCAACCTCGGCCTGCTGCTGCTGGTGATCTGGTTTGGCCGCGAATTCTTGAACGCCCACGACGTGCAGGCCGGCATGGTGCCGCTGCTCGTCATGACGGTGATCGCCCTGCTGTTCGGCATCCACATGGTGATGGCCATTGGCGGCGCCGACATGCCGGTGGTGGTGTCCATGCTCAACAGCTATTCGGGCTGGGCGGCGGCGGCTACGGGCTTCATGCTCAACAACGACCTGCTGATCGTTACCGGCGCGCTGGTGGGCAGCTCGGGCGCCATCCTGTCCTACATCATGTGCAACGCGATGAACCGCAACTTCATCAGCGTGATCGCCGGCGGCTTTGGTTCGGGCGGCGGCGCACCGGCGAAGAAGGGCGATGCCGCAGAGCCCCAGGGCGAGGTGGTGCCCGTCAGCGCGGCCGACACCGCCGAGCTGCTGCGCGAGGCGCAAAGCGTCATCATCATCCCCGGCTACGGCATGGCCGTGGCGCAGGCGCAGCACACGGTGAACGACATCGTCAAAACCCTGCGCGACAAGGGCGTGCAGGTGCGCTTTGCCATCCACCCGGTCGCGGGCCGCATGCCTGGCCACATGAACGTGCTGCTGGCCGAGGCCAAGGTGCCGTACGACATCGTGATGGAGATGGACGAGATCAACGAGGACTTCCCAGGCACCGACGTGGCCATCGTCATCGGCGCCAATGACATCGTCAACCCGGCGGCGCAGGACGACCCGGGCAGCCCGATTGCCGGTATGCCGGTGCTGGAGGTGTGGAAGGCCAAGACCAGCATCGTCATGAAGCGCTCCATGGCTTCGGGCTACGCGGGCGTGGACAACCCGCTGTTCTACAAGGAGAACAACCGCATGTTGTTTGGCGATGCGAAGAAGATGCTTGACGAAGTGTTGACCGCCCTCAAAGTTTGAGGGGCGCCATGGGCGTAACAAAAAGAACGACCGTGCCAAAATGCGCTGGTATGGTCGAACAGGTTCATAAATAACAGCAGGAGACTTTGAAGATGACCGATCGCGTTTGGCTCAAGAGCTACCCCAGTGGGGTTCCTTCCGACATTGACGCCAGTCAGTACCCCTCGCTGGTGGCGCTGATGGAGGAGGCCTTTACCAAGTACAAAGACCGGGTGGCTTACAGCTTCATGGGCAAGGACATTACCTACGCCCAGACCGATTCGCTGAGCAATGCTTTTGCGGCCTACCTGCAAGGCCTGGGGCTGGTCAAGGGCGACCGCGTGGCCATCATGATGCCCAATGTGCCGCAGTACCCGGTCACGGTGGCGGCGATTTTGCGCGCGGGTTTTGTGGTGGTGAACGTCAACCCGATGTACACCGCGCGCGAGCTGGAGCACCAGCTCAAGGACTCGGGTGCCAAGGCCATCGTCATCATCGAAAACTTTGCCACCACGCTGCAGGCTTGCATTGCAAACACCCCTGTCAAGCATGTGGTGCTGTGCGCCATGGGCGACCAGCTGGGGCTGCTCAAAGGCGCGTTGGTCAACTATGTGGTGCGCAATGTCAAAAAGATGGTGCCCGCATACGACCTGCCTGGCGCCGTGCGTTTTAACGATGCCATTGCCAAAGGCACGCGAGGCACCCTCAAAAAGGCGCAGATCAAACCCGACGACATTGCCTTGCTGCAATACACCGGCGGCACCACAGGGGTGAGCAAGGGCGCGGTGCTTTTGCAGCGCAATATCATTGCCAACGTGCTGCAGTCCGAGGCGTGGAACGACCCGGTCATGAAGAAGGTGCCTGCAGGCGAGCAGGCCACCAGCGTATGCGCCTTGCCGCTGTACCACATCTTCGCCTTTACCGTGAACATGATGCTGTCCATGCGCACGGGCGGCAAGACCATTTTGATTCCCAACCCGCGTGACATCCCCGCCGTGCTCAAGGAATTGTCCAAGCACACTTTCCATAGCTTCCCGGCCGTGAACACTTTGTTCAATGGCTTGGCCAACCACCCCGATTTCGGTACGGTGAATTGGAAAAACCTGAAGGCTTCGGTGGGCGGCGGCATGGCTGTGCAAGGCGCGGTGGCCAAGCTCTGGCTGGAGAAAACCGGCTGCCCGATTTGCGAGGGCTATGGCCTGTCGGAAACCAGCCCCTCGGCCAGTTGTAACCCTATGACGGCCACCGAATATTCCGGCACCATTGGCGTGCCATTGCCCAGCACCTACATGAAGCTGCTGGATGACGATGGCAACGAAGTGACCGAGTTGGGCCAGCCTGGCGAGATCGCCATCAAGGGCCCCCAGGTCATGGCAGGCTACTGGCAGCGTCCGGATGAAACCGCCAAGGTCATGACGGCCGATGGGTTCTTCAAATCCGGCGATGTGGGCGTGATGGATGCGCGCGGCTACTTCAAGATCGTCGATCGCAAGAAGGACATGGTGCTGGTGTCGGGCTTTAACGTCTATCCCAATGAAGTGGAAGAGGTCGTGGCCAATTGCCCCGGCGTGCTCGAATGCGCCGTGGTCGGCGTGCCCGACGAGAAAACGGGCGAGGCCGTCAAGCTCGTCATCGTCAAGAAAGACCCTGGGCTCACCGAAGCGCAGGTCAAGGAATTCTGCCGCCATGAACTGACCGGCTACAAACAGCCCAAGGTGATCGAGTTCCGCACCGAGTTGCCCAAAACCCCCGTGGGCAAAATTTTGCGCCGCGAACTGCGCGACAAGAAGTGAGCATTTTGCGGCGCCGTAGCCCATGACCACGGCCATCCTCAGCGCGTTGCCCGAAGAGCAGGGCCTGCTGGTGCAGCACCTCGCGCACGCGCGGCGCGACATGCACGCGGGGCGTGCCTTCTGGCGCGGCGAACTGTATGGACGGCCTGTGGTGCTGGCGCTATCGGGCATAGGCAAGGTGGCGGCGGCCACCACGGCGACGGCGCTCATCGAGCGCTTCGGCGCGGCGCGCCTCGTTTTTACCGGCGTGGCGGGCGGCGTGGGCGATGGGATCCAAGTGGGCGACGTGGTGGTGGCGCAGGACTACCTGCAGCACGACATGGACGCCTCGCCCATCTTCCCGCGCTGGGAGCTGCCGGGCTACGCCCGCACACGGCTGGCCTGCGACCCGGCGCTGTCTGCTCTGCTTTTGGAAGCTGCCGGCGCTTGTGTGGCGGGCGCTGGAGGCCAATTTGACCAAAATTCTCCAGGTCACCGCGTCCACCACGGCCTGATTGCCAGCGGCGACCGCTTTGTGTCTGCCGCCCACGAGTCCGACCGCCTGCGTGGCGCGCTGCGTGGTGCCGGGCACGAGGTGCTGGCCGTGGAGATGGAAGGCGCTGCAGTGGCCCAGGTGTGCCACGACTACGGCCTGCCTTTTGCGGCGGTGCGTACCATTTCAGACCGTGCCGATGACGCAGCCCATGGCGATTTCGCCCATTTTGTCCAAACCGTGGCCAGCCGCTACGCCGAGGACATGGTGCGTATGCTGCTGCAAAAACTATCCAATGGATAGCGGTTGGTGCACTGCGGCTTGGAGGGTGTCTTTTATTTCAACCACCCGCGCTTGCGGAAGTACCACATGGGCACCAGGGCGCTGGCGAGCATGAGGATGAGGGCGAAGGGGTAGCCCCATTTTTGGCTCAGTTCAGGCATGTGCTGGAAGTTCATGCCGTAGATGCTGGCGATCAGCGTAGGGGGCAGCAGGGCGACGCTGGCCACCGAGAAGATTTTGATGATCTTGTTCTGGTTGATGTTGGTGAAGCCGACGGTGGCGTCCATCAGGAAGTTGATCTTGTCGAACAAAAAGGCGGTGTGGCTGTCGAGCGACTCGATGTCGCGCAGGATCTGGCGTGCCTCCTCGAACTGCTCGGCGTTGAGCATTTTGCTGCGCATCATGAAGCTTACGGCGCGGCGCGTGTCCATGACGTTGCGGCGGATGCGGCCGTTCAAGTCTTCCTGGCGGGCGATGGCGGCCAGCACTTCGCCAGCGCGTTCGTCGGTCACATCGCCCGAGAGCACCATGCGACTGGCTTTTTCCAGCTCGTCGTAAATGCCTTCCAGGGTGTCGGCAGAATATTCGGCATCTGCGTCGAAGAGTTTGAGCAGTACCTCGCGTGCGTCGGAGATCAGGCCGGGCGCGCGCCGCGCGCGCAGGCGCAGCAGGCGGAACACGGGCACGTCTTCGTCGTGGATGGAAAACAGCACGCCTTTGCTGCGCAGTTCGTCGTTCACCAGGTTAAGGATGAAGGCCACCCGTGCAGAGCGGGGCTGGCCCCGGTCTTCGATCAGAAAGTCGCTGCGGATGTGCAGTTCGCCGTTGTCTTCTTCGTAAAAACGCGCCGACTCCTCGATGTCGTCGTCCATCGCGTCGTCGGGGATGGACAGGCCAAAATACTGCGCGACCCAGCGTTTTTCGTCGGGGCTGGGGGATTCCAGGTCCACCCAGATGGGGTGGAACTTGGAGAGTTCCTCCAGGGATTCGATTTCTTCCTGAACAAGCCGCCCATTGGCGAGCGTGAAGACGTTGAGCATGCGATGGCTCCCGGCGGGGGTGGATCGGGGGGTACGGAGGGCGCGCTTTCAGCCCCCGATGCGTTCCGGGCGCTGAAAGCTATCGACTGGGATAGGCTTCCACGGCAAAAAATCTCCAGATGTCAAACCCCAAATTATCGCATCGCTCCATGGCTTTTGTGTGACAGCGCAACGTCTTTGTCGGCTGTTACGCTGGCGTTTTTGCGGTGCAGGAGGGACTATGGCCACATGGTTCGGTTGGGCGGCGGGTTCGGCGGTGTTTGCGGCGCTCACGGCCATTTTTGCCAAGGTGGGTATTCAAGGGGTGAATTCCGATTTGGCCACTCTGGTGCGCACGGTGCTCATCTTGCTGGTGCTCGCGCCTTTTGTCGTGTTGTCAGGACAGTGGAGCAATCCGCTGGCTTGGCCAGGGCGCACCTGGTTCTTTTTGGCGCTTTCGGCTTTGGCAACGGGGGCCTCGTGGGTGTGCTATTTCCGTGCCCTGCAACTGGGCCCGGCCTCACAGGTGGCGCCTGTGGATAAATTCAGCCTGGTGCTGGTGGCGGTGTTTGCCGTGTGGTTTTTGGGTGAGCGCCCCGCGCCGCGGGAGTGGCTGGGCATTGGGCTGGTGGCTGCCGGGGTGCTGGTGCTGGCGATCAAGCGGTGACGGGTGCCTTGGCCAGGGCGCGGGCGCGGCACAGGTCTTCCCAGGCCTGGGCCTTGAGGCCGGGTGAGCGCAGCAGCACTGGGGCATCGTACGTGACGACCGCAGGCACCCCGGCGATCACATGGTTCTGCCCGCGCAGGGGGCCCAGGGGGCCGCTGTGGCCCAGGCAGTGCCGTGCGGCCATGCTGCCCATGATGAGCACCACGGCGGGGCGCAGTTGCGTGATCCAGTGGGTGAGTGCATCTTCCGGTGCTTGGGAGGGCTCGGAGTCTGTGGCGCGGGAGCGGCCTGCGGGGGTGATTTGGCACAAATGCACCTGGGGGTGCCGGTGCAGGCCCAGGGCGCGCAGCATATTGTCCAGCAGGTGTTCTGCCGATTCGGTGGGCGCAGCGTGGCCTTGCAGGCTTTCGGCCACCAGCAGCCAAGCGCGGCCCAAATGCAGGGGGGCGGCGCCAGGGTTCGCCTCGGGGTACATAGTGTGTGGCGCCAACAGCACCGCTTGGGGTGTAGCACCCTGAGGGGCTGCGCCGTGGGGCGTGCGGGTTTGGGGGGGCTGGGGCTGTGGGCGTGCTGCGGGGGCCGCCGCGGGTGTGGCCGTGGGCGCGAAGCCTGGTGCCGGGCTGGGCGTGCGGGAGGCTGTGGCCGCTGCCGGGACGGGGGCCGGGGGCCTCAGCATTTCGGGGGGCCAGGTGCGCACGCCCATTTCGAGCAGCATGGCGCGCTGGCGGGCGTCCAGTTGCAACGCGGGGAGGGTGGCGGTGCTGTCCATCACAGGGCGCGGCTCATCACGATGGCGTCTTCGCGTTCGCCACCAGCCAGGGGGTAGTAGCGCTTGCGCAAGCCCACAGAGGTAAAGCCATTGTCGGCGTACACCTGGCGGGCGCGTTGGTTGCTTTCGCGCACTTCCAGCCACAGCCATTGCAGGCCTTCGCTGCGCGCCCACAAGGCCAGGGCATCCAATAGCATTTGGGCCCAGCCTTGGCGCTGGAAGGCGGGTGCCACCGTCAGGTTGAGCAGATGGGCTTCGTCCACGCCGCACATGGCGACAAAGTAACCCAGGATGTGCTCATCGGCCACCAGCAGTTCGATGCAATAGCCGCTGGCCAGTGCGTCGGTGAAGTGGCGGCGCGTCCAGGGGTGGGGGTGGGCTTGCTGCTCGATGTCCAGCAGCGCGTCGAGCCGGGCCAGCGACAAGGGTTCCAGCCGGGCTTCGTC
>CAZRFF010000131.1:0-6508 GCA_964599265.1 uncultured Simplicispira sp.
CAAGGGGAAGAAATCCCCTTCAACGTCGATCCTTTCCGCAAATACTGCCTGCTGGGCGGCTTGGACGATATTGGCCTCACGCTGCGCCACAAGGAAAAAATCCAGGCGTTTGAAGCGCACCGTTTGGCCACCAAACCCTGGCTGGCGCATACCTTCGGCACTGCCGCCTGAACCGTACACCGATTCATCAATAAAACAAGCTGAAGCGCTTATAAATACAGCGCAATCAGCTATTAAATTCAGAGTAAACCATGAAAATTGCAGTGCTCCCCGGTGATGGCATCGGCACCGAAATCGTTGCCGAGGCCGTCAAGGTCTTGAAGGCCTTGGATTTGAAGTTTGAAATGGAAACCGCCCCCGTGGGCGGCGCCGCCTACGAGGCGGCAGGCCACCCCCTGCCCGAATCCACCTTGAACCTGGCCAAGGCCTCTGACGCCATCCTGTTTGGCGCCGTGGGCGACTGGAAGTACGACACCCTGGACCGCCCGCTGCGCCCCGAGCAGGCCATCCTGGGCCTGCGCAAGCACCTGGGGCTGTTTGCCAACTTCCGTCCGGCCATCTGCTACGAGCAACTGGTTGGCGCCTCCAGCCTCAAGCCCGAACTGATCGCGGGCCTGGACATCCTCATCATCCGCGAGCTGACTGGCGACATTTACTTTGGCCAGCCGCGCGGTCGCCGCCAGGCCACTGACGGCCATTTCCCCGGCGCCGAAGAAGCGTTTGACACCATGCGCTATTCACGCCCCGAGATCGAGCGCATCGCCCGCGTGGCCTTTGAAGCGGCCCGCAAGCGGGACAAGAAAGTGACCAGCGTAGACAAGGCCAACGTGCTGGAAACCTTCCAGTTCTGGAAGGACGTGGTCACCGAAGTGCACAAAGACTACCCCGATGTGGCGCTGGAACACATGTACGTGGACAACGCCGCCATGCAATTGGTGAAAAAGCCCAAGGCGTTTGACGTGATCGTGACGGGCAATATGTTTGGCGACATCCTGAGCGATGAGGCCTCCATGCTCACCGGCTCCATCGGCATGCTGCCCTCGGCCAGCCTGAACGATAAAAAGCAAGGCCTGTACGAACCCAGCCACGGCAGCGCCCCCGACATTGCCGGCAAGGGCGTAGCCAACCCGCTGGCCACCATCCTCTCGGCAGCGATGATGCTGCGCTTTAGCCTGAACCAGAGCGAAGCCGCCGACCGCATCGAAAAAGCCGTGCAAAGCGTGCTGGCCCAAGGCCTGCGCACCCCCGACATTTACAGCGAGGGCACGACCAAGGTCGGCACGGTGCAGATGGGCGATGCGGTGGTGAAGGCGCTCGCGGGCTGAACACCCCTGCGCCAAAAACAAAAGCGGCCCGTCAGCCGCCAAGGCCATTCCGAAGCGGCCTCACAAAGAATCATCCTTGCATACTGATCACACTATGATCAAAACGCAAGGATGATTGGCCGCCAACTGAGCGCCCTTCTCGACGAGCGACCGGCCTTTTACCCCAGCATCGTGCTGCTGGGGCCGAGATGGATACCGTGGTGCAAGGTGGAGCGGCGGTTTCCGCTCAAGGATGGCGTAGAGGTGGTGCCGGTGAGCGCCATCCCGGATGTGCTGGCGGGATGGTGAAGCGTCTCAGCGGGTCACAACCATCCGCAACCCCAGCCCAATGAACACCGTCCCCGCCAGCCGATCCAGCCACTGCCCCACGCTGGGCTTGCGGTTCAGCCAGACGCCGATGCCGCCCGAGAAGTAGCCCAGCAGGCCGAACAGCACGGCGGCCTGCGCGGCGAACAGCAGGCCCAGCAGCCCCAGTTGCCATTCCATGCCGCCGCGCGAGGCATCGACGAACTGCGGCAGGAGCGACAGGAAGAACAGCACCACCTTGGGGTTGATGGCGTTCGCCACCAGCCCCTTGGCGAAATAGCGGCCCAGCGTCTGCGTGACGGCCCGGTCGGATGCGATGCGCACGGCCCCCGCGTGGCGCAGGGCCTGGATGCCCAGCCAGACCAGGTACGCGCCGCCCGCCCACTTGAGCAACATGAAGGCCGTGGGCGATGCCGCCAAAAGCGCTCCCACGCCGATGACGGCCAGCAGCGTGTGGCTGAGGCAGCCCAGCGCGCAACCCAGCCCGAATGCGATGCCGCAGCGCCGCCCCTTGGACATGCCCACGCTCAGCACCATGAGGTTGTCCGGCCCCGGCGTGGCGGTGAGCACCAGGGCAGCGAGGAGGAAGGAGAAGGCTTGGGTAGTGGTCAGCATGCCCTCATCCTACCGCCAGTCCCAGCACCGCCCGCGCACCGCCCGGCTGGATCTGACCGGTCTTTGGCGCTGCCGTGGGGCGGGGTGCATGGCGGAGCAGGATCGAATCATGCGGCCCCGCATTGCATCAGCAGGGCACGACCTCCACCGCGCTGCCCACGGCTTCCAGCACCCGCCCGAGCACCCATGCCGTGACACGCGCCCGGTTCAACACCACGTCGCCCAGCAGCGCAAACGCCCCCGCCAGATAGCCCAGGTAGCCCAAGCCCACATAGTCGCTGAACACCAACGTGTGCAGCCAGTCCTGGTTGAAAAGGTACAGATACCCCGTCGCCAGCGCCGCCGCCAGCAGCATCCCGGCAGCCGGGAGCAGATGCAGCCCCGCCTTGGGCGTGGCCAGCACGGCCGCCAACAGCAGCGCGAACACCAGCGCATTCGTGCCCGTGAAGATGCGGAACTCGCGCACCACCTGGCCGGCGGTTTCCATGTACTTGGCGCGGATGAGCACCGTCAGCCGTTCACGGGCGGCCGAAGCGCCCGTGATCTCCCCTTCCAGCCCGCTGCGAATCCCGGCCTCGACCTTCCTGCGGCATTCGCAATCGAGGTTCTGCATCTCGGCAATCACCTGGGACAAGCGCTCGGGAAGCTGCTGCGCCAGCGCACGCCTGGCCTGCCCGATGCGCTCCGCATGCCCGCGCGCCAGCACCTGCGCCTGCCGCAGCAGAAAGCCCTCATCAAGCGCATCGACCTTCTCCCGCACCCGCTTTTCCACCTCGTGGCGGATGACCTGCTTGGCGGCCTGCTCGACAAAGCCCGGCGAGGCAAAAGACGCCGCGAACGCCAGCGCGAAGAACACGCACCCCAAAGCCCCCAGCACCAGCGCAAATCGGCGTATGAACACCATGCAAGCCCCAATCCCAAACGATGCGCCGCATTCTCGGCCCTGGGTGGAACAGTGCAGCCCGGATGGCAGGCCGGACCGTGACTTTTTACCGCCTTTAGCGCAGCCGGGGTCTTGTTTGCTGCCCAGGGGGGATTTCAGGGCGGCGGATCGGGCAGCAGGCAGGCCTCCAGGGTCTGCAGATCATTGTCGCGGGCGAAATTCATCACAAAATCCCAGGCCATGGGTTCGTGGTCGCGCAGGGCGCGGTTGACCACCACGCACTTCACCCCATTGATGGAGGTGGGAATGCACCAGGGCGAATAGCTCAAGTGGCTGCCGGGCCGGACCCCTCCGGGGCGGAAACTACTCATCACCCCGGCCAGGCGTTCGGCCCAGTCGCTGGGGCGGAAGGTCTTGCCGCTGCTCGTAATGCCTTGGATGAAGACTTCTTTGCTGGTAGGAGTGACCATCGGGTGCGTGGTATTTGTAAGACGGACAAGGCAGGATCGCTGCCGGCGGCGCCGCAACCGGCTATTTTAACTCTTATATAAGAGTTGACCGACACAGGGCTTACAAAGCCTGCGGCGCGCGCATTGCAGTGATGCGGCATCGTCATGCATGGGCCGGGGCGACACGCCCTAAAATCAAGCCCTTCTCCCGGGTTTCGCACATGGGGCGGCCCGGGTTTTTGTTCCCCGTCAGGAGATAGTTGCATGACCGCTTTGATCGAGGCTGCCTCGCCCCACGTGATGAACACCTACGGCCGCGTGCCCATCGCACTGCAGCGAGGCCAGGGCTGCCGCGTGTGGGACGTGAACGGCAAGGAGTACCTCGACGCGCTGGGCGGCATCGCCGTCAACACCCTGGGCCACAACCACGCCAGGCTGGTGCCCGCGCTGCAGCACCAGCTCACGCAGATCATCCACACCTCCAACTACTACCACGTGCCCCTGCAGGAGCAGCTGGCCCAGCTGCTGGTCGAGCGCTCGGGCATGAGCAACGTGTTCTTCTGCAACTCGGGCCTGGAGGCCAACGAGGCCGCGCTCAAGATCGCGCGCAAGTTCGGCCACGACCAGGGCATCGCCAAACCCGAGGTGGTGGTGTACGAAAAGGCCTTCCACGGCCGCTCCATCGCCACCCTGTCGGCCACGGGCAACCCCAAGGTGCAGGCCGGCTTCGGCCCGCTGGTGGAGGGTTTCATCCGCGTGCCGCAGAACGACATCGAGGCCCTGCGCCGCGCCACCGAGGGCAACCCCAACGTGGTGGCCGTGTTCTTCGAGACCATCCAGGGCGAAGGCGGCGTGAACCCCATGCGCATCGAATACCTGCAGCAGCTGCGCAAGCTGTGCGACGAGCGCGGCTGGCTGATGATGATCGACGAAGTGCAGTGCGGCATGGGCCGCACCGGCAAGTGGTTTGCACACCAGTGGGCCGGCATCGTGCCCGACGTGATGCCCCTGGCCAAGGGCCTGGGCTCGGGCGTGCCCGTGGGCGCCGTGGTGGCGGGCCCCAAGGCCGCCAACGTGCTGCAGCCGGGCAACCACGGCACCACCTTTGGCGGCAACCCGCTGGCCATGCGTGCGGGGGTGGAAACCATCCGCATCATGGAAGAAGACGGCCTGCTGCAGAATGCCGCCACCGTGGGCGCGCACCTGCATGCCGCGCTGCAGAGCGCACTGGGCAGCCTGCCCGGCGTGAAGGAAGTGCGCGGCCAGGGCCTGATGATTGGCGTGGAGCTGGACAAGCCCTGCGGCGCCCTGGTGGGCCGCGCGGCCGAGGCCGGCCTGCTCATCAGCGTGACGGCCGAGAACGTGATCCGCATCGTGCCGCCGCTGATCCTCACCACCGCCGAGGCCGACGAAATCGTCGCCCGGCTCACCCCACTGGTCCAGGCCCTGCTGGCCGAATGAGCCCCTGCGAGACAGCCATGAAACACTACCTGCAGTTCAACGACTTCAGCGCCGACGAATACGCCTACCTGCTCGAACGCGCCGCGTTCATCAAAAAGAAATTCAAGGCCTACGAAAAGTACCAGCCCCTGGCCGACCGCACGCTGGCCATGATCTTTGAAAAGGCCAGCACGCGCACGCGCGTGAGCTTCGAGGCCGGCATGTACCAGATGGGCGGCAGCGTGGTGCACCTGACCACGGGCGACAGCCAGCTCGGCCGCGCCGAACCCATCGAGGACAGCGCCCGCGTCATCAGCCGCATGACCGACATCGTGATGATCCGCACCTTCGAGCAGGCCAAGATCGAGCGCTTTGCACAGTACTCGCGCGTGCCCGTCATCAACGGCCTGACCAACGAATTCCACCCCTGCCAGATCCTGGCCGACATCTTCACCTACATCGAACACCGCGGCGCCATCGCAGGCAAGACCGTGGCCTGGGTGGGCGACGGCAACAACATGGCCAACACCTGGCTGCAGGCAGCGCAGTTGCTGGGCTTCAAGGTGCACGTGAGCACACCGCGCGGCTACGAAGTTGATGAGAAATTGGCCGTTGGAGCAGGCGGGATCAGCGCTGACAGCTATCAATTCTTTAGCAACCCGCTCGAAGCCTGCCAGGGCGCAGACCTGGTCACCACCGACGTGTGGACCAGCATGGGCTACGAGGCCGAGAACGAAGCGCGCAAAAAAGCCTTTGCCGACTGGTGCGTGGACCAGGAGATGATGGCCGCCGCCAAGCCCGACGCCCTGTTCATGCACTGCCTGCCCGCCCACCGCGGCGAAGAAGTCGAGGCCGACGTGATCGACGGCCCGCAGTCGGTGGTGTGGGACGAGGCGGAAAACAGGATGCACGTGCAAAAGGCACTCATGGAGTACCTTTTGCTCGGCCGCATAGCCTGATTCTTTGCTCATGCCCTGGCGCCGCCAGCCCGCCCACGGCGCCGAACTGCTGGCGCAATGGCAATCCCTGGGCCAGACGCTGGGCCGGGACACCCCCGCCTGGCGCGCAGAAGGCCGGTGCCTGGAGCAAAGCTGGGCCCGCTGGCCACGCGCCTACCACGACACCACGCACCTGTGGGCCTGCATGGAGCACCTGCGCAGCCTGCGCGCCGCCCAGCCCGGCGCATTGCAAGACCCCGTGGCCGTGGAACTGGCCCTGTGGTACCACGACGCCATCTACTGGCCCTGGAGCGCCCATAACGAGGAACGCAGCGCCGACTGGGCCGTGCGCTTTCTGCGCAGCCAGTCCCTGCCCGAAGCCCTGGCGGCACAGGTACGCCAGCACATCCTGGATACGCGCCACCAACCCGGCCCGCTCACGGAGGACGCGCAGTGGGTGGTGGACATCGACCTGGCCATCCTGGGCCAGAGCCCGGCGGTATACGACCGCTTCGAACGCAACGTGCGGCGTGACTACTTCTTCGTGCGCTG
>CAZRFF010000132.1:0-6486 GCA_964599265.1 uncultured Simplicispira sp.
CGTTTCCTTCCAGCCGCTTTTCTCGAAATGGTGGTGCAGCGGCGCCATCTTGAGCAGGCGCCGGCCCTCGCCGTATTTGCGTTTGGTGTACTTGAACCAGCTCACCTGCAGCATCACCGAAATGGCTTCCACCACAAAAATGCCGCCCATGATGGCCAGCACGATTTCCTGGCGCACGATGACGGCAATGGTGCCCAGCGCGCCACCCAGCGCCAGCGCGCCGACATCGCCCATGAACACCTGGGCCGGGTGTGTGTTGAACCACAAGAACGCCAGGCCCGCGCCGGCCATGGCGGCGCAAAAAATGAGCAATTCGCCCGAGCCCGGAATGTGCGGGAACAGCAGGTACTTGGAGTACACGGCGCTGCCCGTGACGTAGGTGAATACGCCCAGTGCAGAGCCCACCATGACCACCGGCATGATGGCCAGGCCGTCCAGGCCGTCGGTCAGGTTGACGGCGTTGCTGGAGCCGACGATGACGAGGTAGGTCATCACCACAAAGCCGAACACCCCCAGCGGATAGCTCACCTCCTTGAAGAAAGGCAGCAACAGGCCGGCCTTGGGCGGCAGGTTCACGTCAAAACCCGAGCGCACCCAGGTGTAGAACAGCTCCAGCACCTTGAGGTTGGAGCTCTCCGAAATGCTGAACACCAGGTAGAGCGCCGCCACCAGGCCGATGATCGACTGCCACATGTATTTTTCGCGCGAGGGCATGCCGTTGGGGTCTTTGTTGACCACCTTGCGCCAGTCGTCGGCCCAGCCCACGGCGCCAAAGCCCAGGGTGACGATGAGCACGATCCAGACAAAGCGGTTGGACAGGTCGGCCCACAGCAGCGTGGAAATGCTGATGGACAGCAAAATGAGCACGCCGCCCATGGTGGGCGTGCCGCTCTTGACGTGGTGCGTCTCCATGCCATTGGTGCGGATGGGCTGGCCGATCTTGAGGGCGGTGAGCCGCCGGATGACGGCGGGCCCGGCAAACAGGCCGATGAGCAAGGCCGTGAGCGCGCCCAGCACTGCACGCATGGTGAGGTACTGGAACACGCGCACAAACCCGAACTCGGGCGAGAGCCCTTGCAGCCATTGCGCCAGCATCAGCAGCATGCGGCCTCCTCGATCGTTTGAACGACCTGCTCCATCCTCATGAATCGCGACCCCTTTACCAGCACGCTGCCCACCGTGGGCAGGGCCTCTTGCACCGCTGCCTGCAGCGATGCCATGTCTTGAAAATACCGCGCCCCCGCACAGGCCGCAGCCGCGTGCGCCGCCAGGGCGCCCAGCGCAAACACCTGCTCGATGCCGCGCGCCTGGGCGTGCGCGCCCGCCTCGGCGTGGAACTGCGGGCCTTGCGTGCCCACTTCGCCCATGTCGCCCAGCACCAGGAGGCGCGGGCCGGGCAGCTCGGCCAGCACCTCGATGGCGGCGTGCATGGAGTCTGGGTTGGCGTTGTAGCTGTCGTCCACCACGGTGATGTGGCGCGCGCCGCAGCGCACGGCCAACGAGCGTGAGCGGCCCTTGACGGGCGCAAACGCCGTCAGGCCCTGCGCAATGGCCGCCAGCGGCACGCCTGCCGCCAGCGCGCAGGCGGTGGCGGCCAGGGCGTTGGTGATGTTGTGGCGGCCTGCAATGTGCAGCGTGCACGCCAGCGCACCCTGGGGTGTGGCCATGCGCACTTGCCATGCGCCGCCCTCCCACTGTGCCTGGGTGCAGCGCACGTCGGCCCCGTCGCCCCCAAAGGTGGTGCAGCGGCGCGCGCCCGCCATGCCTTGCCACAGCGGCGTGTACGCATCACCCGCCGGGAACACGGCCACGCCATCGGCGGGCAGTGCGGCCAGCACCGAGCCGTTTTCTTCGGCCACGGCCTGCACGGTGTGCATGAATTCCAGGTGCTCGCGCTGGGCGTTGTTCACCAGGGCCACGGTGGGCTGGGCGATGCGGGCCAGGTAGGCGATCTCGCCCGGGTGGTTCATGCCCAGCTCGACCACGCCCACGCGGTGCCGGGCCGAGAGGCGCAGCAGGGTTTGCGGCACGCCCACGGCATTGTTGAGGTTGCCCTGGGTGGCAAAAGCACCGTCCTGGGCGTGGGCGTGCAGGATGGACGCCACCATTTGCGTGACCGTGGTTTTGCCGTTGCTGCCCGTCACGGCGATGAGCGGCAGGCTGAATTGGGCACGCCAGCCGGCGGCCAGGTGTCCCAGGGCTTGCAGGCTGTCGGGCGCTTCGATGCCGCACCAGCCTGCGGCTTGCAGGCCGTGCTCCGCCAGGGCAGCGGCGGCACCCGCGGCACGGGCCTGGGGCAGAAAATCGTGCGCGTCAAACCGCTCACCGCGCAGCGCCACGAACAAATCGCCCGGTTGCAGGCTGCGGGAGTCGGTGTGCACGCGTGCGATGGCGGTGGCCATGCCGCCCACGCCCCGTGCGCGTGGCTCGCGCGCCTGGATCCAGGCCAGGGCTTGCTGCAGTGTCAGCATGCTCATGCGGCGGCTCCCCGGCGCTGCAAGGCGGCTTGCGCCTGCGCCATGTCGGAAAACGGCAGGCGCACGCCCATCGTTTCCTGGTAGTCCTCGTGGCCCTTGCCGGCGATCAGCACCACATCTTGCGCGGCGGCCTCTTGCAGTGCCTGGGCGATGGCAGCGGCGCGGTCGGGTTCGGCGCGCACGGTGCTGCCGGCAATGGTGCCCAGCAAGATTTGGTGGATGATGTCCGCCGGGGTTTCGCTGCGCGGGTTGTCGCTGGTCACCACCACGCGGTCGGCCTCGCGCTGGGCAATGCCGCCCATGAGCGGGCGCTTGCCCGCGTCGCGGTCGCCGCCGCAGCCAAACACGCACCACAACTGCCCGCCGCGCTCGCGTGCCAGGGGCTGCAGGGCGCGCAGGGCCTGCTCCAGCGCGTCGGGCGTGTGGGCGTAGTCCACGGCCACCAGGGGCTGGCCTGGCAGGGCAATGCGCTCCATGCGGCCGGGCACGGGGGCCAAGGTGGTGCAGGCCTGCACGGCTTGTGCCAAAGGCACGCCCAGGGCGCGCAGGGCGGCGATCACGCCCAGCAGGTTGGCGACGTTGTAGCTGCCGATGACCTGCGTTTGCAGCTCGGCGCGTTCGGCATCTTCGAGCACGCCAAAGCGCAAACCGCCGTCGCCCAGGGCCACATCCACGGCGCGCAGGCGTGCGGGGCCTTGGGCCGAAATGCTCCACAGGTCCAGGGCGGGGCGGGCGGCCAATGCCTGGTGCAGCGCCGCGCCGCGCGGATCGTCCACATTGACCACGGCGGTTTGCAGGCCGGGCCAGTCGAACAGCACCCGCTTGGCGTGCCAGTAGGCGTCCATGTCGGCGTGGTAGTCGAGATGGTCTTGGGTGAAATTGGTGAACAAGGCCACGCGGATGCGCGTGCCCGCCAGGCGGTGCTCGGCCAGGCCGATGGACGATGCCTCGATGGCGCAAGTGTGCGCGCCCGCATCGGCAAAGGTGCGGAAGGCGCGCTGCAAGCGCACGGGGTCGGGCGTGGTCATGCCGGTGGATTCAAACTGCCCTGGCATGCCCACCCCCAAAGTGCCCACCATGGCGCATGGAGCGGGCGCCAGCAACGCCGTGTCGGACAGCGCATGCGCCAGCCACCAGGCGGTGCTGGTCTTGCCGTTGGTGCCGGTCACGGCCAATACGTCGAGTTGCTGGCTGGGGTGGTTGAACCAGGCGGCGGCAATGTCGCCCGTGGCGTCTTTCAGGCGGGGCAAGGCGGCAATGTCGCCGCCCGCAAACCCAAAGGGCTCTGCGCCGTCTTGCTCCACCAGGCAGGCGGTGGCGCCGCGCACCAGGGCGTCGCCCACATGGGTGCGTCCGTCGGTGGCCGCGCCGGGCCAGGCGATAAAGCCATCGCCCGGCTGCACGCGGCGGCTGTCGGTCTGCAGGGTGCCAGTCACGCGCTCGCGCAGCCATTGCACGGCCTGGGCGGCGTCGGTCAGGGTGCGCATCACAGCGATTCCTCCACGTCGGCCACGATTTGCGGCTTGACGTCCATGTCGGGCTGCACGCCCATCATGCGCAGCGTTTGCTGCACCACTTCGCTGAACACCGGTGCGGCCACGGCGCCGCCGTAGTACACGCCGTTGCTGGGTTCGTCGATCATCACCGCCACGATGATGCGCGGCTGGTCGATGGGCGCCATGCCGGTGAACCAGGCGCGGTATTTGCCCGACGAATAGCTCTTGCCCACCTGCTTGCGTGCCGTGCCCGATTTGCCGCCCACCGAATAGCCCACAGTTTGCGCCTTCTGGCCCGTGCCGCCGGGGCCTGCGGCCATCTGCAGCATCTTGCGCACGGCGGCGGCGGTTTTGGGCGAAAACACGGGCACGCCCGTGGCAGCGTGGTCGGCCTTGAGCAGGGTGGCGGGAATGATTTGTCCGTCGTGCGCAAACACGGTGTAGGAGCGCGCCATCTGGAACAGGCTGGCCGAAAGGCCGTAGCCATACGACATGGTGGCTTGCTCGATGGGGCGCCAGGTCTTGTAGGGGCGCAGGCGCCCGCTCACGCTGCCCGGAAAATCGATCTGCGGCTTTTGCCCAAAACCCGCGGCCGAGAATGTCTCCCACATCTCGCGCGCGGGCATTTGCATGGCGATCTTGGTCGTGCCCACGTTGCTCGATTTCTGGATCACACCTTCGACGGTGAGCACGCCATAGTTGTGCGTGTCCGAAATGGTGGAGCCGGTGATGGTCAGGCGTCCGGGCGTGGTGTCGATGATGGTGCCGGGCTTGACGCGCCCGGTCTCCAGCGCCAGGGCGATGGTGAAGGGCTTCATGGTCGAGCCAGGCTCGAAAGTGTCGGTCAGTGCGCGGTTGCGCAGTTGTTCGCCGGTCAGGTTTTGCCGTTTGTTGGGTTCGTAGCTGGGGTAATTGGCCAGGGCCAGGACTTCGCCGGTCACGGCATCGAGCACCACCACGCTGCCCGCCTTGGCCTTGTGCGCAGCCACCTGGTCGCGCAGTTTTTGGTAGGCAAAGAACTGCACCTTGCTGTCGATGGAAAGCTGCATGTCTTTGCCATCGACGGGCGGCACCACCTCGCCCACGCCTTCCACGACACGGCCCAGGCGGTCTTTGATGACGCGGCGCGAGCCGGGCTTGCCCGCCAGCAGGCTGTTGAAAGCCAGCTCCATGCCCTCTTGGCCATGGTCTTCTACGTTGGTAAAGCCCACCACGTGCGCGGCGGGTTCACCCTCGGGGTACTGGCGCTTGTATTCCTTGCGCTGGTAAATGCCCTTGATGTTCAGGGCGGCGATCTTCTGGCCCAGCTCCCAGTCGAGCTGGCGCTTGATCCAGACAAACGATTTGTCCTCATCGGCCAGGCGCGATTGCAGATCGGCCAAGGGCATGGCGAGCAGCTTGGCCAGATCTTTGAGCTTGGCGCGCACCTCGGGGTCGTCCTGGTCTACGTCTTCAGGAATGGCCCAGATGCTGGCGGCAGGCACGCTGGAGGCCAGGATCAGGCCGTTGCGGTCCAGAATGCGCCCGCGGTTGGCGGGCAGTTCCAGGGTGCGGGCAAAGCGCACTTCGCCTTGGCGCTGGAAGAAGGCGTTGTCAAACACCTGCACATAGGCCGCACGCCCGGCCAGGCCGGCAAAGCCCAGGGCGATCATGGCCACGATGAAGCGGCTGCGCCAGACGGGGGTCTTGCTGGCCAGCAGCGGGCTGGTGGCGTACTGCACGCTGCGGCTCATGGGCGCTGCTCCTGGGCCGCGCCCGGTGTGGGCAAGGGGTTGGTCACGTACTGTGTGATGGCCGGGGTGGCCGTGCGCATTTGCAGGCGTGCGCGGGCCAGTTGTTCCACGCGCACCGGTGTGGCCTGGGCGCGTTTTTGCACCTGCAGGCGCTGGTACTCGGTCTGCAGGCGCCGCGCTTCGGCGTTGGCCTGGTCCAGCTCGGTGTACAGGCGGCGCGAAGCGTACTGCGTTTGCACCAGGTACAGCGCGCTGGCGATGAGAGCGAGCAGCAGCACAGCGTTCAAGCGGGTCATGCCAAAGCCTCCGTGCGCTCGGCCACGCGCATCACGGCGCTGCGTGCGCGGGGGTTGGCGGCCACTTCGGCGTCGCTGGGCTTGGTGCGCCCCAAGGCCTTGAGCCGCATCGGTTTGGGCGGTGCAAAGGGCGCGCGGCGGTCAAATACCTCCTTGGAATGCTGGGCGATGAACTGCTTGACGATGCGGTCTTCCAGCGAATGGAAGCTGATGACCACCAGCCGCCCGCCCGGGGCGAGCACGGTCAGGCAGGCCTCTAGGGCCTGTTGCAGCTCTTCAAGTTCGGCGTTGATGAAAATCCGTAAAGCCTGAAATGTGCGCGTTGCAGGGTTCTGGCCTGCTTCGCGGGTCTTGACCGCGCCAGCCACGAGATCGGCCAGTTCGGCGGTGGTTGCGAGAGGGCCGCGCTCCTGCCGCCGAGCAACAATCGCCTTTGCAATGGCGCCAGCAAACCGTTCTTCACCGTATTCACGTATCACCTCCG
>CAZRFF010000133.1:0-6478 GCA_964599265.1 uncultured Simplicispira sp.
GGTTGGTGAACGGCGTCTGCGTGCCCCAGCGCGAGGGCACGTTGAGGTTGTAGACCAGTTCCTGGATGCACTGGCGCACGGCGGCGTAGTCCATGCCATCCTTGCGCACGAAGGGCGCCATGTAGGTGTCGAACGACGAAAACGCCTGCGCGCCCGCCCACTCGTTCTGCAGCGTGCCCAAGAAGTTCACGATCTGCCCCACGGCGGAGCTCATGTGCTTGGGCGGCCCCGCCTCCACCTTGCCCGGCACGCCGTTCAGGCCCTCGTGCAGCAGCGTGCGCAGCGACCAGCCCGCGCAGTAGCCGCTGAGCATGTCCAGGTCGTGGATGTGGATGTCGCCATTGCGGTGCGCCTCGCCGATCTCAGGCGCGTAGACGTGCGACAGCCAGTAGTTGGCCGTGACCTTGCCCGCCACGTTCAGGATCAGCCCGCCGAGCGAATAGCCCTGGTTGGCGTTCGCGTTCACGCGCCAGTCGGCGCGCGTCAGGTATTCGTTGATGGAGCTTTCCACATCCACCAGCGTCTGCCGGTCGGCCCGCAAGGTAGCGTGGCGCGCGCGGTAGGCGATGTAGGCGCGCGCGGTCTGCAGGTGGTTGGCGGCGATCAGCGTCTGCTCCACCACATCCTGGATCTGCTCGATGGTGGGGGCGGCGTCGTGAAAACGGTGCGCCAGCACCTTGGTCGTCTGCGCGGTAAGCAGTTGCGCCTCGGCCTGGCCGAACTCGCCGGTGGCGCCGCCCGCGCGGGCGATGGCGGACGCAATGCGCTGCGCGTCGAAGGCGGCGCGCGCGCCATCGCGTTGGATCACATCACGGGGCAAGGTGGCGACAATGGCAGACATGCAGCGGCTCCGGGGAAGTTAAAACACTATAGGTAGTGTATTTTTATATTCGATACAACATAGGTGTGTTTATCCAAAATTTGATGCAGCGCAAATTCAGAGCAATTTCAGGGGCCAGAGGACAGAGATAGCGCTGGCTGCGGGTTTTAGCCACGGTGTACGGCAGCACCCTCAAAAGAGTACATTCAGGGGGCGGCGCTGTGCCGCCTTGGGAGGAGCCGTGCCGTGCAAACCACCTTGAACCCCACCGAAACCATTGCGCAACGCCTGTGGGCCTTGCTGGCCGAAGTAGCAGCCCTGCCCGCAACCGCGCTGGGAGCCCACCTGGAAGCCGCCCTGCTGTCCTTGCTGCCCGGCGTGCAACATGTGGTGTGGGATGCGGCCGGCACAGCGCCCGTGGCACGCAGCACCCGGGTGTTTGCGTTATCTGTGGATGGCATGGCGCTGGGAGCCTTGCAGTGCAGGGTGCAAAACGCCCCAGCGTTCGCCGCTTGCGAACCCCTATTGGGGCAATTCATCCTGGGCCTGTCGCATGTGCTGCACGCACAGCAGCAGGCCGACATGGCACAGCAGCTGCATGCCCAAAAGCAGGCGCTGCACCACAGCGAACGGCGTTTTCGCGATTTGTTCAACCATTCCCCCGACCCCTGCTGGCTCATCGAAAACGGCCAATTCACCGACTGCAACCACGCCGCCGTGCAGGTGCTGGGGTACGAGCGGCGCGCAGACGTGCTGCAACACCCCTCACGCCTGTCGCCCGAGTTCCAACCCGACGGGCGGCCTTCGTTTGAAAAAGCCGACGAAGCCATGCAGCGCGCCCTGCGCGAGGGCGTCACACGCTTTGAATGGGCGCACCGCCGCGCCGATGGTTCGTGCTTTCCGGTGGAAGTGACGCTGGCGCGCATCGAGCTGCAGGGGCAGCCCGCGCTGTATTGCGTTTGGCGCGACATCTCAGCACGCAAAGAGGCCGAACGGCAGGCCTGGGAACTGGCCTTCTTCGACCCGCTCACCGGCCTGCCCAACCGCCGCCTGCTGCACGACCGGTTGGAGCAAAACATGGCCGCCAGCGCACGCAGCCACAAATACCGCGCGCTGCTGTACCTGGATCTGGACCACTTCAAGACACTCAACGACACCCAGGGCCACGCCATGGGTGACCGCCTGCTGGTGGAGATGGCGCACCGCCTTGCCACCTGTGTGCGCGAGGGCGACACGGTGGCCCGCATGGGGGGCGATGAATTTGTGCTGCTGGTGCAGCAACTCGATGAAGACCTGGGCATTGCCATCACCCAAGCCGCCGCCATCGCCGAAAAAGTGCTGGAGCAAATGGCCTTGCCTTGCGCGTTGAATGGCAACCTGCACCAAGGCAGTGCCAGCGTGGGGGTCACCCTTTTTGTGGGGCATGAAATCAGCGCGCAAGAAGTTCTGCAGCGCGCCGACCTGGCCATGTACCAGGCCAAGTCGGCCGGCCGCAATGCCGTGCGGTTCTTTGACCCCGCCATCCAGGCACGCATCAGCGCCCGCGCCGCCCTGGAAGCCGATTTGCGCACCGCCGTCCCCCACGGCGAGCTGGTGCTGCACTACCAGCCGCAGGTCGATGCCCACGGGCACTGCCTGGGGGTGGAAACCCTGGTGCGCTGGAACCACCCCGAGCGCGGCCTGGTGCCACCCACGGAGTTCATCCCCCTGGCGGAAGAAACCGGCCTCATCGTGCCCATAGGCCAATGGGTGCTGTCCCAGGCCTGCCGGGGCCTCAGCCGCTGGCAGGGCGATGCACGCACCGCAGGCCTGACCATGGCCGTGAACGTGAGCGCCCGCGAGTTCCACCAGCCCGATTTCGTGGCCAAGCTGCGCATACTCTTGGACACCTGCAAAGTGCCGCCCGGGCTGCTGAAGCTGGAGATCACCGAAAGCATGCTGCTCGACCACATCGAGACCACGGTGACCACCATGCAGGAGCTCAAGACCCTGGGCGTGGGCTTCTCGCTCGACGACTTTGGCACGGGCTATTCCTCGCTCAACTACGTCAAGCGCCTGCCCATCGACCAGATCAAAATCGACCAATCCTTCGTGCGCGACATCCTGACCGACCCCAACGACGCCGCCATCTGCCGCGCCGTCATCGCCATGGGCCACAGCCTGGGCCTGCACACCATTGCCGAAGGGGTGGAGACGGCAGCGCAGTGGGATTTTTTGGCGTACGAGGGTTGCGACGCCGCGCAGGGCTACCTCTATGCACGCCCCATGCCGCTGGCGCAGCTGCAAGACTGGCTGGCGCAGCACCGCCGCCTTTGAAAGCGGATCACGCGCAGCACCGCTTACAAGGGCGCCGGGCCGCCCTCGACACCGGCCACGTCACCCGCCAGGTCGAGCTGCATCACGATCATATTGACCAACGAAGCCACGGTGGGCCGGTGGGTTTCGATGGTGAAGTGGGCCGCCTCGCGGTACAGCGGATCGCGTTGGGTGTAGAGCTCGCGCAATCGCCCCAGCGGATCGGCCACCTGCAGCAAGGGGCGGGTTTTGTCGTGGCGCAGGCGGCGAAAAATATCGTCGGGCGACGCGCGCAAATACATCACCGTGCCAAAGCGGCGCAACTGCGCGCGGTTGTCGGCGCGCAGCACCGTGCCTCCGCCCGTAGAGAGCACCATGCCGCCCTCTTCCTGGGCCACGGTGGCCAGCATTTGCGCTTCCAGCTCACGAAAACGCTCTTCGCCTTCGGCGGCAAAAAACTCACGGATGCTGACGCCCAGCGACTGCTCCAGGCGCTGGTCCATATCGACAAAAGGCACCCTGAGCCGCTGGGCCAGATGGCGACCCACGGTGGATTTGCCCGAGCCGGGCATGCCGACCAGCGCGCAGCGCGTAGGGGTGGGTGCCGTCATGCAGGGCGCTTATTTTTCGACGAAGGCGCGCTCGATGACGAAGTCGCCCGGGCGCGTGGTGTTGCCTTCTTCAAAATCGGCATGCTCCAGCATGTGCTTGAGGTCGGCCAGCATCTCGGGGCTGCCGCACAGCATCACGCGGTCGTTGATGGGGTCCAGCGGCGGCAGGCCCAGGTCGGCGCACAGCTTGCCGGATTTGATGAGGTCGGTGATGCGGCCCTGGTTGCGGAAAGGCTCGCGCGTGACCGTGGGGTAGTACTTGAGCTGCTTTTGCACCAGCTCGCCCAAAAATTCGTGCTGCGGCAATTCTTTCGTCAAGTAGTCGTGGTAGGCCAGTTCACCCACCTGGCGCACACCATGCACCAGCACCACGTGCTCGAAGCGCTCGTAGGTTTCGGGGTCGCGGATCACGCTCAGAAAAGGCGCCAGCCCCGTGCCGGTAGAGAGCAGGTACAGGCGCTTGCCTGGCAACAGGTAGTCGATGAGCAGCGTGCCCGTGGGTTTTTTGCCCACGATGATGCTGTCGCCCACCTGGATGTGCTGCAGGCGCGAGGTCAGCGGGCCGTCGGGCACCTTGATGGAGAGGAACTCCAGGTGCTCTTCGTAATTGGCGCTCACGATGCTGTAGGCGCGCAGCAGCGGCTTGTCGTTCACCTTGAGGCCGATCATGGTGAAGTGGCCGTTGGAAAAGCGCAGGGCCGGGTCGCGCGTGGTGGTGAAGGAGAACAGGCGGTCGGTCCAGTGGTGCACCGTCAGGACACGCTCTTCGAGGAATGCGCTCATGGAATGGACAGAAGTTAAAAACTGAAAAAGCCTTTAATGGCAACAGCGCTAGTTTCTTTTATTTGTTATTACGATGAGGAATAAAACAAAATTCACCGCACGGCGCCATTGCAACAGGGGTTAACCCCTAATTGTCGGTGATTTAAGGCGGTGAAGGTTCAAGGGCCTGTGGATCCATCCCTTGTGCGTCTGATCCATGCCAATCCATGGGCCTCCATCAGGCATGGGCGCCATGCGCCGTGCGGCGGTATTGCAGGGCCTCGGCCACATGGGCCACCCCGGTGTGCTGCGCGCCCGCCAGGTCGGCAATGGTGCGCGCCACCTTGAGCGCGCGGTGCGTGGCGCGTGCCGACCAGCCCAGCCGGGCGGCGGCGGTTTGCAAAAACTGGGCCGCTGCCGGTTCGAGCTGGGCATGGGTATCGATGTGCTGGCCCTGCAAACCCTGGTTGGGCGCACCCTGGCGCGCCAGGGCCCGCGCACGGGCCTGGGCCACGCGCTCGCGCACGGCCGCGCTGGCCTCGCCAGGCGCAGCGCCCAACAGGTCTTGCGGGGGCAAGGCAGGCACTTCCACATGCAAATCGATGCGGTCGAGCAGCGGCCCACTGAGCTTGCCCTGGTAACGCGCCACCTGCTCGGGCGTGCAGCGGCAGTTGCGCTGGCGCGACCCGGCAAAACCGCAGGGGCAGGGGTTCATGGCCGCAATGAGCTGGAATTGCGCCGGAAACTCCGCCCGCCGCGCTGCGCGGGCGATGGTGATGCGGCCGCTCTCCAGCGGTTCGCGCAGGGCTTCCAGCGCGGCACGGGGGAATTCGGGCAACTCGTCCAGAAACAGCACGCCATGGTGCGCCAAAGAAATCTCTCCGGGCCGGGGCGGCGAACCCCCACCCACCAAGGCCACGGCACTGGCCGTATGGTGCGGCTGCTGCGTGGGCCTGCGGCCCCAATGCTCCAGCGCAAAACTGCCCGCCAGGCTGGCCACGGCAGCACTTTCCAGGGCCTCTTGCACGGCCATGTCGGGCAGCAGCCCGGCAAAGCGCAGCGCCAGCATGGACTTGCCCGAACCCG
Source organism: uncultured Simplicispira sp. (assembly GCA_964599265.1). Taxonomy (GTDB): domain Bacteria; phylum Pseudomonadota; class Gammaproteobacteria; order Burkholderiales; family Burkholderiaceae_C; genus Simplicispira. The sequence goes on from CAZRFF010000133.1 coordinate 5,575, forward strand.
GCGGCCCGGCCATGAGCAGGCTATGGCCCCCGGCCGCCGCAATTTCCAGCGCCCGCTTGGCGGCGGCCTGGCCTTTGACATCCGCCAGATCGGGGTAGCTGCTGGCGCCCAGCGGGGCCTGGGGCGCCATACGGGCCCAGCCGTCGGCATCGCCGGGTTCGGCGTCAGTGGACAGGACAAGGTCGGCAGGGGCAAACTGGCGCACCACATCGAGCACATGGCGCGCGCGCCATACCGTTGCACCGGGCACCAGGGCGGCCTCTTCGGCACTGCCGGGGGGCAACACCAGCTGTGCGCGCCCGGCCTGCGTTTGCAGCGCCAGGCTGGTGGCCAATGCGCCGCGCACGGGGCGCAGTTCGCCCGAAAGCGACAGCTCGCCCGCAAACTCCCAGCCCGCCAGGCGCGCCGCGTCGATCTGGCCGCTGGCGGCCAGGATGCCCAGCGCAATGGGCAAATCAAACCGGCCCGAATCCTTGGGCAGGTCGGCCGGGGCCAGGTTGACGGTGATGCGCTTGTTGCTGGGAAATTCCAGCCCCGCGTTTTGCAGCGCCGAGCGCACGCGCTCGCGTGCCTCCTTCACCTCCACATCGGCCAGGCCTACCAGCGTGAAGCTGGGCAGGCCGTTGGCCAGATGCACCTCCACCGTGACCGGCGGCGCAGCCAAACCCAGCAGTGCGCGGCTTTGCACCAAAGCGAGACTCATTGTTATGCCCTCCCCAATCAGGTGCATGGTAATGCCTGCAGCGAATGCACCAACGCGGTGCATGCGGGCGCAACCCTCAGGGGCGCACAGGGAGCCGCCCCACCGCCCAGCCCCACCAACCTTTGGCACGGTCTGTGCAATGACCCCATCGCCAGCCATGGCCCACGCACCACCCCGTTCACTGCAAGGAGAAATCAACCA
>CAZRFF010000134.1:0-6361 GCA_964599265.1 uncultured Simplicispira sp.
GCTACCCGATCGCCAGCGCCATCGGCCAGCATCCCAACGACAAGGAACTGTCCTTCTACGTGCAGTCGCCGTCAGGTTTCGAGATCGAACTGGGCTGGAATCCGCTCACCGTGCGCGCGGAAGACGAGCCCACCTGGCAGCCCGGCGCCTACCAGGGCATCAGCCTGTGGGGCCACTTCCCGGAAAACCTGGGCGCGGGCCTGAAAGCCCGGCAGTTCGGCCGCGGCCTGCTGTCGCTGGCCCGGCGCGAGCACCGGGTGGGAGACACGGCATGATCGTTGCCACGAAGCGATAAGCACAGCAGATGGCGCTAGCTCAGAATAGCCTTGAGCGCAGGGCTATGCACGTTGACAAGCGCGGTCCACTGGTACAGCAAGGGTATTTTTTTGTTGAACCAACAGGAAGAAATCATTTTCAATCAACGGGTTAAGTGCTTGGAAATGTTCCCATCGCCCGCTCCACAGCCCCCTACCCACCCAAAGGTAGCAAGTTCCGCTGGCTCTCAAAACGGCATTCCTTGCCTGTGAGAGGGTCCATAAATTCCAACCGCCGCGCCAGAAGCTGCAAGGGCCGCGAAAAATCCCCCTCTGCCGGGTCATTGACCACCGGATAAAACGGATCATTGCGCAGCGGATACCCCAGAGCTGCCATGTGCACGCGCAGCTGGTGGCGCTTGCCGGTCACAGGCTCCAGGCGGTAGCGCGCCCAGGCGCCTTGTTGTTCCAACAGCTGGATGCGCGTATGGCTGTTGGGCTCGCCGGGTACTTCGCGCATGAGAAAAAAATCGCCGCTTTCTTCCAAACGGCTGCGGTGCTCGCTGGGCAGTAACTCGTCGGAACTCCACGGAGCCACTGCTTCGTATACCTTGCGGATGCGGCGGTCGCGGAACAGCGCCTGGTAAATGCCGCGCGTGGCACGCTGCACCGAAAACAGCACCAGCCCCGCCGTATCGCGGTCGATGCGGTGCAGGGGCGAGAGTTCGGTCAGGTGCGGGTAGCGCTGGCGCAAGCGCACCAACAAGGTGTGTTGCAGGTAGCGGCCGGCAGGGACGATAGGCAAAAAATGGGGTTTATCGACCACCATCACATGCGCATCGGCATGCAACACCTCTTCTTCAAAAGGAATGGCGGCTTCCTCGTCCAGTTGGCGATAGTAGTAAAGCCGCAGATTGCGCTGAAACGGCCGCTCGGGCGTCACTGCCACGCCATGTTCATCGACCACCCCACCCTCTTGCATGCGCTGCACCCACTGCATCCGCGACACCGCAGGGATACGCTGCGCCAAAAAATCCAGCATGCTGCCACTGCCATCCATGGGCAGCACCACACAACTGGGTGCCACGCCTGCGCACAGGGGCAGCACATCGGGGCGGTGGGGGTTGTGCATGGCAGCCGCAGCGCAAGGCCACGTTCAGGCGTTGTTTTTGTCGATGCTGTTGACCCAATCGCACCACTGGGCAACCGCCTGGACTTGGAGCTCTGTGCGCTGCTCCAGCTCACCCGGCCAACGGCGCTGGCAAGCATTCACGATGTTCTGCAACTGCCAGAGCGCCTCGCGCACCACAAAGGACAGCTCAGCCATGCCCTCTTCATCGCCTTGCAACTGCTGCACCAAGGCCTGGTGCTGCTCAGGTTGGGCTCCAGCATCGGCCAGGGCCCGCTTTAAGGCCTCCAGCCGCTCTTGCACAAATGCCAGGGGGCCGCTGCTAGCCACCGCTGCGCTACCGCACTGGGCCTTGGCCTGTTCCCATTGGGCAAAGGCTTGGGCCAGGCGGTCGGCCAACATCTGGAATTGCTCTGGGGTAGCGGCAAGGGGTGGGCTACCCACCTCGCCCACGGCGTTCAGCAGGGACAAAATATGGGCCACCAGCGGCGCAGGAAATTTGTGATGGTTCAGGCGAAGCACCAAAGAGAGTTGCTGGGCCGCATTGTCAGCGTCTTTTTCATAAATGGCGGCCACCACTTCGGCCAGCAGCAGCACCTGCCCCAGTGCAGAGATTTCTTTGCCTGCCACAGCCCGTGGATAGCCCGTGCCATCCATGCGTTCGTGGTGCTCCAAAATGGCCTCTTCCACTTTGGGGTGGTAGACCTGCGCATCTCGCACCATGAGCATGGCCGTGATGGGGTGGGCAATGAGGTGTCTGCGGGCCATGCCGGTGACCTTATGACCGGGGTCGCGCCAGGACGGGTCCATGTGCAGCATCCCCAAATCGTGCAGCAAAGCCGCTGCTGCCAGCAGGTTGCATTCGGATTCGGGCAAATGCTCACGCAAAGCCAGGGCCTGGGCTACCAGCATGACTTCGAGGCTGTGGATGAACAGCACCGGCATTTGCTCGCGCATCACAGTGAGTTTGAAGGCGATGCGCGGCGTCAGTAGCAAAAAACGCAAAGGTGCCAGCAACGGCTCCATACCCCCCACCCCCTTGACCAGCAACATGGGCAAGGGGGCGCTGGCCAGCAATTCTTTGGCCCGCTGCACCACCGTATCTGGCGTGACGGCGTTGTCCACGGTCAGGTGCATGTCCACCGGTTCACGCAGTTTGTGCTGCACCAGGCGGTCGTACATGCAGCTGTCGATGCGCGCGCCTTTTTCGACCAGTTTGATGCCGTTGGCACTGTAGATGGCGTCTTGCGTGACCACAGCAGAGCGCTCGGCCATGTCGGTCACGCTGCGCAGGTAGTGCGTGCTTTCGTCGGCGCTGTCTCCGATGTCAAGCAAGGGATCGGTCATGGCTGGGCTGCAGGAATGGTTTGCAGTTGGACGGCGCAGGCATTGCACCACTGCGACACGGCAGTATCGCCCGCATCGCTGCTTTGTGCCAGCTGGGGCCAGCGGATGTGCGTGGCATTGAGCAGGTTTTGCAACTGCCACAGGGCCTCGCGGCCCAGCAAGGCAAGTTCGGCCAGGCTTTGCGCATCGCCCACCAAATGGGGCAAGGCCTCGGCCTGCTGCTGGGGGTGGGAACCGGCTTCGAGCAGGGTTTTTTGCAAGGCTGCCAGCCGTTCTGCGACAAAAGCACAGGCTTGTTCGGAAGGCGGCAGCAAAGAGGCCGCGGGCAAGGCCTTGCTGCGCGCATCCCAGCCGTCAAACGCACCAGACAGCACGGCAATGGTGCGCTCCACGCCACTCTGGCTGGCATGGATTTCGGTTTGCAATACGCCCAGATTCAGCATGGGCAGCAAGCAGGCGACCAGGTGTGCAGGGTATTTGCGGTGGTTAAGCCGCAGGGTCAGCGACAGGTGCTGCGCAGGGGCTTCGTCGGCGTATTTTTCAAAAAACGCCGACACCACCTCGGCCATCAGCAAAATTTTGCCCATGGGTGAAATTTGTGCGCCCTGCAAGCCCTGGGGGTACCCGCTGCCATCCATGCATTCGTGGTGCTCCCGGATGGCTTGGCCTACGGAGCGCGGGTAAACATTGGGTTCTTGCACCAGTTCCATGGCCTTGCCCGGGTGTGCCAACAGTTGCTGGCGCCCTGCACCTGTGATTTTGTGGGCTGGGTCGCGCCACACTGGATCCATGTAGAGCACGCCCAAATCGTGGAACAGCGCCGCTGCGGCCAGGTGCACTGCATCACGCTCTGGAACATTGGACTTCAATCCCAAGAATACAGCCACCAGCACCATGCGCACGCTGTGGGTGAAAAGCTGGGGGTGCTGCTCACGCATCACCGTCAGTTTGAAGGCCAGGGGTTGGGGCAGCAGCAATGCGCGCAGGGGCGACAGCAAACGCGCCTCGCCCTGATCGCCCAAGGAATAGGCCAACAGGCCGGACAGGGCATCTTGTTGGCATAACTGGCCTGCCAGTTCCACCAAAGACTCTACCGTGACGGCATCTTCGGCGGTCAGGTAATTGTCTAGGCTGTGCCTGAGCGCATGGCGTGCCAGGCGGTCGTAGGTGGTACGGTCCACGCGCAGGCCTTTGTCTACCAGCTTCATGCCTTTGTCGTTGTAAACCGCTTCTAGCGTCACGATGGGGCTGCGCTCGACCATGCTGGCAACAGCGCGCTGGTAGTGGTCGCTGGGGGTGGGCGGGGCCTCTGGTTTGTGGTCGGAAGCGTTCATGCGGTGTCTGTCAGGCGGTACCGGCCAAACTATACAGAGGCTTTTGTCACAAAAAGCAAAACCGGGCCCTGGGGCCCGGTCAATTTCAGTGTGCGGCGTGCTTATTGCAGCAGCGGAACCCCTGTTTTGGACTGCAAAAACTCAAAGCTCACGCCAGGGGCCAGCTCAACGAGCTTGAGGCCCTGGGGCGTCACGTCCATCACGGCCATGTCGGTGATGATGCGGTTGACCACGGCCTTGCCCGTGAGCGGCAGCGTGCACTGGGGCAGGATCTTGAGGTCTTCGGTACCGTCTTTTTTGCGCGCCACATGCTCCATGAGCACGATCACCCGCTTGACGCCGGCCACCAGGTCCATGGCGCCGCCCATGCCCTTGACCATTTTGCCGGGGATCATCCAGTTGGCCAGGTCGCCCTTGTCCGTAACCTGCATGGCGCCCAGGATGGACAGGTTGATCTTGCCGCCGCGGATCATGGCAAAACTCTCGTGGCTACCAAAGATGGACGAACCAGGCAGGGTCGTCACGGTTTGCTTGCCGGCGTTGATGAGGTCGGCATCGACCTTGTCATCGGTAGGAAACGGGCCAATGCCCAGCATGCCGTTGTCAGACTGCAGCCACACCTCTTTATCGCCGGTGTAGGTGGCCACCAGGGTGGGAATGCCAATGCCCAGGTTCACGTAAAAACCATCTTCCAGCTCTTGCGCGGCGCGGGCGGCCATTTGGTCTTGGGTCCAGGGCATGGTCAGGCTCCTTTGGATTCGGTGATGGTGCGCTTTTCGATGCGCTTTTCAGGGTTGGGGTTGTGCACGATGCGGTGCACGTAGATGCCGGGCAGGTGAACCTGGTCGGGTTCGATGGCGCCCGTTTCCACAATCTCTTCCACCTCGACGATGCAGATCTTGCCGGCCATGGCGGCGGCGGGGTTGAAGTTGCGCGCCGTGAGACGGAACTGCAGGTTGCCCGATTTGTCGGCGCGGTGCGCTTTGACCAATGCCACGTCTGGCACCAAAGAGCGCTCCATGACGTAGGTTTCACCATCGAATTCACGCAGCTCTTTGCCCTCTGCAACCAAGGTGCCCACGCCTGTTTTGGTAAAGAAGGCCGGAATGCCTGCGCCGCCTGCGCGCAGCTTTTCAGCCAGCGTGCCCTGGGGGGTGAATTCCAGTTCCAGCTCGCCCGCCAGGTACTGGCGCTCGAACTCTTTGTTCTCGCCCACGTAGGAGCTGATCATTTTTTTGATCTGGCGCGTCTCCAGGAGCTTGCCCAAACCAAAACCGTCAACACCGGCGTTGTTGGACACCACGGTCAACTGTTTGACACCGCTGTTGCGCAGCGCATCGATCAGTGCCTCTGGGATGCCGCACAGCCCAAAGCCACCCACGGCCAGCAGCTGGCCGTCTGCAACCACGCCCGCCAGGGCCTGGGCTGCGTCAGGGTAAATCTTGTTCACGAAAGTCTCCTCAACATGGACGGGATGGCATACGATACTACTTATTCTTCTAAGTAGTACTTCGTAAATACTTGCACTATGGATCAGGACTATCGCTTGGCTTTTGAGATGGCCCCTGTGGGGCTGATCGTCTCGCGCAACCGCGGCATGGTGGACTGCAACCGCCATGTGTGCGAGATGTTCGGCTATTCGCGCGAGCTGATGCTGGGGCAGTCGTTTTTAATGCTCTACCCCAGCGCCGACGAATACGAGCGCCTGGGCGCACACATGGCGCCCATCCTCAACGCCAAGGGCCTGTATTCCGACAGCCGCATCATGAAGCGCGCCAACGGCGAGCTGTTCTGGTGCCATGTTTCTGGCCGCGCGCTCAACCGCGATGCCCCGCACGAATCGGGCATCTGGAGCTTTGAGGACCTGAGCGCGCAGCGCCCGGTGCGCACCGAACTCACGGGCCGCGAGCGCGAGGTGGCCGCGCGCCTGCTGGAGGGCATGACCTCCAAAGAAATCGGCAAGGTGCTGGGCATCAGCCACCGCACGGTGGAGATTTACCGCGCCAGGCTCATGCGCAAGTACGGCGCATCCACAGCGGGCGATCTGGTGCACAAGCTGCTGTCTGCTTGATGCCCTGGGGACAATCTTTTGCGGCACCGTCCCGTACCATGGGCCAGACCATCCACCGCAACCCCCACAGCCAGGAGGCACCATGAACGCTCGCTACCCCGTCCCCAGCCTGGACAACATCCCCGAAGACATCCGCACGCGCATCCTGGCCATCCAGGAAAAAGCCGGCTTCATTCCCACTGTCTTCCTGGCCTTTGCGCGCCGCCCGCCCGAGCGGCGGGCGTTT
>CAZRFF010000135.1:0-6355 GCA_964599265.1 uncultured Simplicispira sp.
AGAAGAAGGGGGAAAGGCCATGGCACCCATTGTGTGCGCACTGCCCAGCCAGCGCAGCGGCAAGGGCAATAAGCTCTGTTTTTGATAGCTACTTGCGCCTACTCCATGGGATCTTGAGGCCATTTTTGATCAAATTTTGGGTTTCCAGCGTTTGAGCAGCAGCGCATTCGTCATCACGCTGACCGAGCTCAGCGCCATGGCCGCGCCCGCCACCACCGGGTTCAAATAGCCCAGCGCCGCCAGCGGGATGCCCGCCACGTTGTAGGCAAAGGCCCAGAACAGGTTTTGCCGGATCTTGGCCACCGTGCGGTGCGAAATATCCAGCGCTGCCGCCACGAGCTGCGGGTCGCCGCGCATCAGCGTAACGCCTGCGGCGTGCATGGCCACATCGGTGCCGTTGCCCATGGCCATGCCCACATCGGCGGCGGCCAGGGCGGGGGCATCGTTCACGCCATCGCCCACCATGGCCACCACATGCCCCCCTTGCTGCAGCGCCCGCACGGCGGCGGCCTTGTCGCCCGGCAGCACCTCAGCCATGACTTCGCCCGCTTCGGGCTGCAGGCCCAGGCGCCGCGCCATGGCTTCGGCCGCGCCCCGGTTGTCACCCGACACCATCACGCAGCGCACACCGCGCGCGCGCAGCACGGCCAAGGCTTCGCGCGCGCCGGGCTTGGGCGCATCGCCAAAGGCCAGCAGGGCGCGCAAGACATGGTTCGCCCCCACGCCCTGCCCCTGCTCCACGCGTTCGGCCAGGGCCGATACGGTGGCGCCTTCGTTTTGCAACTGCTTTGCCTGCGGGGCCAGGGCACCCAAGTCCACGCCCAGTTCTTCCATCCAACGCAGGCTGCCCACCAAAAAGCTGCGCCCGCCCGCTTCGCCTTCGGTACCGCGCCCAGGCACGGCGCGCACGCCTTCGGGCGCCACCACACCCAGGCTGCGGTCCTGCGCTGCCCGCAACACGGCGCGGGCCAGCGGGTGTTCGCTGCCGCTTTGCACGCTGGCGACCAAGGCCAGCAGTGCGGCTTCGTCCTGGCCCGGTTCCACGTGGAACGCCGTCAGCCGGGGCTGGCCCACGGTGAGCGTGCCGGTTTTGTCAAAAGCCACGGTGTCCACGCGGTGCGCCGTTTCCAGCGCTTCGGCGTCTTTGATCAAGATGCCCTGCTGCGCCGCCACCCCCGTGCCCGCCATGATGGCCGCCGGCGTGGCCAGGCCCAGGGCGCAGGGGCAGGCAATGACCAGCACGGCCACCGCGCGGATCAGCGCCGTCTCCGCCCCCACACCCGCCCACAGCCACCCCAGCAGCGTGGCCAGGGCAATGGCCAGCACCACGGGTACAAACACGGCGGCCACCTGGTCTACCAGGCGCTGGATGGGCGCCTTGGCGGCCTGGGCATCTTCCACCAGGCGGATGATGCGCGCGAGCACCGTCTCGGCCCCCACGGCGGAGACCTGCATCACGATGCGCCCATCGCCATTGATGGAGCCGCCCGTGAGCTGGCCGCCCCCCTGCCCATCGGCACTGCGCGACACGGGCAGGGGCTCGCCCGTGAGCATGGATTCGTCCACCTGGGTATGGCCCTCCGTGATCCGCCCATCGACCGGGATGCGCTCGCCCGGGCGCACCACCAGGCGATCGCCCACCATCACCTCGGCCATGGGCACATCCACCTCGCCGTCGCGTGTGAGCAAATGCGCCACATCGGGCCGCAGCGCGTGCAAGGCGCGGATGGCCGCCGTGGTCTGGCGCTTGGCGCGCGCCTCCAGCCATTTGCCCAGCAGCACCAGGGTGACGACCACCGCCGAGGCCTCAAAGTACAAATGCGGCGCATGGCCAGGTTCTGCAGTGAGCCACAGCCACATCGACAACCCCCAACCCGCACTGGTGCCGATGGAAACCAGCAAATCCATATTGCCCGTGAGCGCCTTGGCCGCGTGCCAGCCCGCCCTGTAAAACCGCGCGCCCAGAATGAACTGCACCGGCGTGGCCAGCGCGAACTGCGCCCAGGCGGGCAGCATCCAGTGCTGGCCGAACAGGTCGCCCAGCATGGGCAGCACCAAGGGGGCCGACAGCAGCAAACCGATGGCCACCGGCATGAAACCCGCCCAGGGGCCCGCTGCATCGGCCGCCGCTTCCTGCTCGGTGATGGAACGCGGCTCGTAGCCCGCATTGCGCACGGCACGGCGCGCCAGCAGCTCGGCGTCGGCCTGCGCGGCATCCACCGTGATGTGCACCGACTCGGTGGCCAGGTTGACCGTCGCATCCTGCACACCCGGCACCTTGCGGATGGCGCGCTCCACCCGCGCCACACAGCTGGCGCAGGTCATGCCGCCCACGCCAAAATCGATGTGGGCTGCTGAGGGTTGCTGGGAATTCGTCATGCGCTGCTGCCTTGAATGTTGACCATGGCGGTGAGCTTAAACCTTGACATCCTGGCAGAGTCAAGCACCATGGAGGGGCTTGACCTTGCCACCGTGTCAAGCCCCATGCTCCCGCCTGTATCCACCCCACCCCGTTACGGAGAAAATTGATGCAATACACCTTCCAAGTCAAAGGGATGACCTGCGGCCACTGCGAGCGTGCCGTCGTGCACGCCGTGCGCAACGTGGACGAAGAGGCCGAAGTGAAAGTGGACCTGCCCACCGGCAAGGTCGTGGTGGAGAGCGACATCGCCCGCGAAGTCATCGCCAACGCCATCCAGGAAGAAGGCTACCAGGTCGCCGCATGAGCCCCCGCCCCACGCACTGGCCCGTGGCCATCGGTGTGGCGGCGCAGCGTGCCGGGGTTTCGGCACGCATGGTGAGGCACTACGAATCACTGGGCCTGTTGCCCCCCGTGGCACGCACCGACAGCGGCTACCGCCAGTACTCCGAGGCCGACGTGCACGCCCTGCGCTTCATCCGCCGCGCGCGCGACCTGGGCTTTTCCATGGACGAAATCGCCCAACTGCTCGGCCTGTGGCAAGACAAGGCCCGCGCCAGCAGCCAGGTCAAGCGCATCGCCCAGGCGCACATTGCCGACCTGTCCGAACGCATCGCCGCCATGCAGGCCATGCAGCGCAGCCTGCAGGCGCTGGTGGGCTGCTGCCATGGGGACGAGCGGCCGGATTGTCCGATCCTGGATGATTTGGCGGCAGATGGGCCGGTTTGAGCGCCTGCCGGGTGGAACGCTATAAAAAAATGCTCCCACAGGGGCAAAATGCGATTTTTGGGTCCGTTTCAAGGTGTTTTTGACCTCAAAAGAGCACTTTCAGGGGTGTTTCTTAATATTTGTTCTTATGGGAACAAATTTCTGGATTTTTGCCTTATAAATGTGCAAAATGCTCTTATAAGGACATTTTGTGCGACTCACTCCCGAATCCCTCCCCACCCTGGCCGCACACCTGATGGCCGAGCGCAAGCGGCAAGGACTCTCACGCAAGCAGGCAGCGGCGGTGTGCAACGTCAGCACTTCTTTTATCCGCGATGCCGAGAGTAACCCCACGCACTGCTCCCTAGGCAAGCTGTTGCTGCTCATGCGCGGCCTGGGGCTCGATCTGCAGGCGCAGGGCTGGTCGGATGCGCCGCCGCCCACCCAGGTAGTGGCCGTGCCGCAAGGGCCGGGCCCAGCATGATCCGCTTGCGCGTCTGGGCCAATGCGCGCCCCATGGGCTGGTTTGGCCACGCGGCGGGCGAGTTCTTTTTTGAATATGACCGGGAATGGCTGGAACAGCCCGGCGGCTATGTGCTGGCGCCCCAATTCGCTCTGGGGCCGCAGCGCCACCGGGGCGCACTGGTGCGCAATTTTTTTGAAAACCTGCTGCCCGAAGGCCAGGCGCTGGAGGATGTGCTGGCCGCCACCCACCTGCGCGATGCCTCGTACTTTGACCTGCTGGGCCAGTTGGGCCAGGAGCTGCCGGGCGTGCTCAGCCTGCTGCCCGAGCAGCAGCTGCGCGTGCAGCAGCAGGCGTATGCGCCGGTATCGCACGCCGATCTGAGCGCACGCATCGCCCAGCGCACACGGGTGCCGCTCTTGATGGCCAACGCGCAGACCACCATGTCGCTGGCCGGCGCACAGGACAAGATGGGCTTGCGCTTTGACAGCCGCAGCAAGCGCTTTTGGGACAGCGTGGGCGCGTCGCCCACCACACACATCCTCAAGCCCGACATCCGCCAGCCGCGCTACGCACCCAGCGCCATCAACGAATACGCCTGCATGAAGCTGGCCAGCGCCCTGAAGCTGCCCGTGCCCAAGGTGTGGCTGCTGCGCCTGCCCGAGGCGGCGTATGTGGTCGAGCGCTACGACCGCGAGCTGCCCGCGCACGGCAACATCGTCAGCCTGCACCAGATCGACGGCTGCCAGTTGCTGGGCCATGGCGCCGCCTGGAAGTACCAACGCAGCGGCGCGCTGGCCAGCCTGCCCAAGTTGGCCCACGCCCTGCGCGCCCTGGGCGTGCGCGGCAAAGACATGCTGGCCTTTCAGCGCTGGGTGATGTTCAACTACCTGATTGGCAACGCCGACGCCCACGCAAAAAATCTCTCGGTGCTGATCGACAGCGGGCGACCTGGCTACCGGCTGGCGCCGTTCTACGACCTGGTTTGCGTGCGCGCCTACGGCGACGAGGCACTGGCGCTGTTCATCGGTGACGAAGAAACATTCGACGCGGTGGGCCTGCATTCCTGGGAGGCGTTCTGCCAAGACTGCGGTTTTGCCGTCAGGGAGACGCTGATGGAACTGCAGGCCATGGCCCTGGCCCTGCAGCCCGCCTGGGACAAGTTGCGTGCGCAGATAGAAAAACAGCTTCAGCCCAGCAACGACGAGCGTGCGTTGCTGCAAAAAATGACGCAGGTTTTTGTGCTGCACCAACGCCATGTGCTGTCCATGCTGGGGGCTGCGTAATCAATCCACCACAGCCCGCTTGCGCGCCTTGCGCAACGGCGCAGTTTCAGTCGCAGCAGAAACCCGCCCCAAAACCCCCTGCATCAGCGTCGCAATGCACTGGCGCACCACATCTTCGGCGGAATACTCACCCCCGCTCTGGTACCAGCGCCCTATCCAGCTCAAAGCCCCGGCGATCACAAAGGCCGTCATCTTGGGATCACAAGGCGCCAGGGAGCCTTCTTTGACCCCCTGCGCCACCAGGCGGCGGAAGGCCAGGTCGATCTGGGATTTCATGCGGCGCAGCTCGGTGCGGCTGGGCTCGGGCACCTCTTCGTCGCCCACGCGGATCAGGCACATGCCAAAGGGCTGCATGACGATGCCCGCATACACCTGCATGCAGGCGCGCAACTGGTCTACCGCGTTGCCCCCAGCGGCGCGCGAGGCCTCGATGCCCTCCAGGGTCATGCTCAAACCCTGGTTCACGCATTGCAGCAGGATTTCGTCCTTGTTCTTCACGTAGTAGTAGAGCGTGGGCTTGGTCACGTTGAGGCGCGCGGCAATGTCGTCCAGCGAGGTGGCGTGGAACCCCCGTTCGTTGAACAGCTCGGCCGCTGCCTGCAGCACGGCGTTGCGCTTGGCCTCGCGCTGCTGTTCGCGGTCTTGGGGGCTGGCCCAGGGCGAGCGGGGATTGGGCGCGGCCTGGGGCTTACGGGTTCGGGGGGCTGTGGGCTGGGTCATAAGGGGTGCATCACCGGGTAAACACCAATGCAAAAGTGGATTTTGCCGCTCAAAATCTACTCAAGAGTAGACAGTCTACGCAAAAGTAGAAATTTTCAGGTGCGCACAAACCCCTAGAGGGCACAAAAAGCGATGGCGATACAACCCCCTGGCAGCCCCGGCGCTGTCCCTTTGCTGCAGGTCGATGGCGTAACGCTCGCGTTCGGGGGCGTCAAGGCGCTTTCTGGCGTGGGCTTTGACGTGCAAGCGGGCTCCATCACCGCCGTCATCGGACCCAACGGCGCGGGCAAGACCTCTTTGTTCAACACCGTCTCGGGCTTTTACCGGCCCACCAGCGGCAGCATCCGCTTCCGTGGCCAGGACATCACGCGCATCCCCGCGCCGCAGCGCGCCCGCATGGGCCTGGGGCGGAGCTTTCAGAACATTGCCCTGTTCCGCGGCATGACGGTGCTCGACAACATCAAGCTCGGGCGCCACGCCCACCTCAAAAGCAATGTGTTCGACGCCCTCTTCTACCTGGGCCGCGCCCGGCGCGAAGAGGCCGAGCTGCGCCGCGAGATCGAGGAGCGCATCATCGACTTCCTCGAAATCGACCACATCCGCCATGCACCCGTCTCGGCCCTGTCCTACGGCCTGCAAAAGCGCGTGGAGATGGCGCGCGCCCTGGCCATGCAGCCCGAGATTTTGATGCTCGACGAGCCCGTGGCCGGCATGAACCGCGAGGAGACGGAAGACATGGCGCGCTTCATCCTCGACGTG
>CAZRFF010000136.1:0-6323 GCA_964599265.1 uncultured Simplicispira sp.
GCTTCACGAACAGCTCGGCCATGATTTCCGAGTCCGTCTTGGCCTCGCCCGGGGGCGGCACGACGCGCTCCTTCCAGGTGGCGACACGGCTGGAGTTGGTCAGGCTCCCCTCTTCCTCGGCAAAGCAGGCGCTGGGCAGGTGGAACACCTCGGTCTGTATGGACTCGGACTGCACGTCGTTGACCGGCCCGTGGTTCTTCCAGAACTCGGCCGTCTCCGTCTCCAGCGGGTCGATGATGACCAGGTACTTGAGCTTGGTGAGCGCGGCAGAGAGCTTGTTCTTGTTCGCCACCGTGGCCAGCGGGTTGAAACCCTGGCAGATGAAGCCATTCATCTTGCCCTGGTGCATCAGCTCAAAAATGTGCAGCACGTCATAGCCGCCAGAAAGCTTGGGCACCCAGTCGTAGCAGAAATGGTTCTCCGGCGTGGCCGCCTTGCCGTAGTACGACTTCATCAGGCTGTTGAAGAAGCGCGAGAAGTTGCTCCAGTAGTTGAACTGGTTGGGGCGCATGGGTTTGGGCGTGCGCTTGGTGATGTACTTCTCGTAGGTGTCGTCGGCATCGCCCGGCGCGCCCAGGTAACCCGAGAGCACATCGGCATAGGCATTCATGTCGGTCACGCCCTGCACGTTGGAGTGGCCGCGCAGCGCGTTCACACCGCCGCCCGGACGCCCCATATTGCCCAGGAGCAACTGGATCATGGCCATGGTGCGGATGTTCTGGCTGCCCACCGTGTGCTGCGTCCAGCCCAGCGCATAGCAAATGGTGCTGGTCTTGTCGGGCGCCGACATCTCGCCCAGCATCTCGCAAATCTTGAGGAACTTGTCCTTGGGCGTTCCGCAGATATTGCTCACCATGTCGGGCGTATAGCGGCTGTAGTGCTTCTTGAGCTGCTGGTACACGCACAACGGGTCTTGCATGGTCTCATCGACCTTCACGAACCCATCGTCGCCCAACTGGTAGCCCCAGGTGGACTTGTCGTACTTGCGCGTTGCCTCGTTGTAACCGCTGAAGATGCCGTTTTCCAGCTTGAAGTCGGGCTTGGTCAGGAAGGTGGCATCGGTGTTGAACTTGACGTAATCGTGGTGGATCTTGTCATTGGCCAAAAGCCAGTTGATGACACCGCCCAAAAAGGCAATGTCCGTGCCGTTGCGGATGGGCGCATAAAAATCAGCCACCGCCGAGGTGCGGTTAAAGCGCGGATCCACCGAAATCAGCTTGGCTTTGCGCTTCTGCATGGCCTCCACCACCCATTTGAAGCCAACCGGGTGGGCTTCCGCGGCATTGCCGCCCATCACCAGGATCAGATCGGCATTTTTAATGTCGGTCCATGAATTGGTCATCGCTCCGCGACCGAAAGTCGGGCCCAGACTGGACACCGTCGGTGCGTGTCAAACGCGTGCTTGTGTATCGATGGCCACCATCCCCAGGCCGCGGGCGACCTTGACGGTGAGATAGCTCGATTCATTGCTGGACGAGCTGCACATCAGGAAACCGGTGGAAGTCCAGCGGTTCACGGTGGTGCCAGCGTCGTTCTTGGCCTGGAAATTGGCATCGCGGTCGGCCTTCATGTGCTTGGCGATGCGGTTCAGCGCATCTTCCCAGCCAATACGTTTCCACTCCTTGCTGCCAGCCTCACGCACCATGGGATGGGTAACGCGGCCGGGGGAATTGATCATGTCCATCACCCCGGCGCCCTTGGCGCACAGGGATCCACGGCTCACCGGGTTCTCGGGGTCGCCCTCGACGTGGATGACGCGCTCCTTGACGTTCTTGGCAGCATCGCCATGCTTGTAAATCAGCATGCCGCAGCTGACGGAGCAGTACGGGCATGTGCTGCGCGCCACCGTGGCGCGGGCCAGTTTGAAGGCGCGGGTCTCAGCCAGGGCGGCCGTGGGCGAAAAACCCAGGGCGACCAGACTGGACCCGACCAGCCCTGCCGCACTCATGCGGAAGAACTGTCTGCGGTGCATGTCCATGGGGAGGCTCCTCAACGGTTGTGGGTAATGGCGATGTTTCCGGGGTACGGAAACACCCCCCTTCTGATGGGAGGGTGACCCAGTCTATGCCTGTGGCATCCGTAGAAATACCTAGGGTAAACCCTTGATATATCCACTGTCGCATTGCGGTATCTCTCGGGGATTTTGTGCACCTGTTGGGGTTGCAGCGTTACTTACAGCAAGCTAACAACCTTCTTTTCACTTTTCCCCGGTTGAAATTTGATTGACATCAAACACGGCCAGCGCATTTTTTCACCTCAATCCCAAGAAATGTCGCGCATTAGTAACGTAATATATTTACGGATACAACGAAAAAACACCCCGGCCGGCAAGTGTCCAGGCACTCCGCCATCCCCCACAATCCCCGCATGCACTCTGCCCACCCCCACGCCTACGCGGCCCTCACCCCCGACACCGTGCTCGACGCCCTGGCCCAGGTCGGCCTGCATGGCGATGGCCGCCTGATGGCGCTGGGCTCCTACGAAAACCGTGTCTACCAGGTGGTGCTGGAAGACGGCCAGCGCGTGGTCGCCAAGTTCTACCGTCCAGAACGCTGGAGCGAGGCCCAAATTTTGGAAGAGCACGCCTTTGCCAGCGCCTTGGCCGCCGACGAAGTGCCCGTGGTCGCCCCCTGGGCGCTGAACGGCCGCACACTGCACCACCATGCAGGGTTTGCGTTTTCCGTCAGCCCCTGGCGCGGCGGGCGCACGCCCGAATTGCAGGATGGCGAAGAGCTGGAATGGATTGGCCGCTTTCTGGCCCGCATGCACAACGTGGGCGCGCAGCAGGCCTTTGCCCACCGCCCCGCCATCGATGCGCAGCAGTTGGGCCAGGAGCCCATGGACTGGCTGCTGGCCCATGAAGCCATCGCGCCCGAGGCGCGCAGCGCTTGGCGCAGTGCCTGCACCCAGGCCCTGGACACCATCGCCCAGCAGCCCTGGGGGTTGGCCCAAGCCGCCCGCCTGCGCCTGCACGGCGACTGCCACCCCGGCAACATCCTGTGGACGCCTCCCGACGATGCCGGCCAGGGCGGCCCGCACTTCGTAGACCTGGACGACGCGCGCATGGGCCCCGCCGTGCAAGACCTGTGGATGCTGCTGGGCGGCGAACGGCCCCAGCGCACGCAGCAACTGGCCGCCCTGCTCGACGGCTACGAGCAGCTGCGCGACTTCGACCGGCGCGAGCTGGCGCTGATCGAACCCCTGCGCACGCTGCGCCTCATCCACTACAGCGCCTGGCTGGCAAGGCGGTGGGAAGACCCCACCTTTCCGCACCACTTCCCGTGGTTTGGCACGCCGGATTACTGGCGGGGCCAGGTGGATCTGCTCCACGAGCAAATCGAAGCCCTGGACGAACCGCCCTTGGCCGCATAACGCCCTGGCGCCGTGCAGGGCTTGGCATGCAAAACACCACAACTTAAACTATGCTGCACACTTTCCCAATGGCACAACAAAAACAGGCACGGCCATGAAAGATCTGATCCGCACGGTTTTCTCCATCCGCCAAAAACGCCGCAGCCCCCCCACGGGCCCTGTCCCGGCCGAGGGCTCCCTCATCATCCGGGGAGAGGTGCGCATGCTGATCAATCAGCCCATACCGCGCGAGCTCTGGAGCTGGATGCTGCTGTCGGGCTGGCGCACCGTCCCCGTCAAAAACGACCGCCGCAAAGGCATGGACTTGCCCCCCGGCGCGTTGCTGGAGCTCATCAACGCCCACCCCACAGAGCGCGACATCGTGCATGGCCGCATCCTGGCGCAGGCCCGGGTGACCAGGGGCTAAACTACCCCACGCCAAGGCGGCCTTACGTCAGGCGCCGTGGCATTTCTTGAATTTTTTGCCGCTACCGCACCAGCAAGGGTCGTTGCGCCCAGGGGTGGGGGCCTTGACCACAGGCTCGTGCCGCGGCCCCAGGCTGTGCCACAGCTGGCGCAGGTCGTACACCGCCCAAATGGCTTCAGCATACGCATCCAGACGCTCCTGGCTCAAGCTGGGCGGCGCGTCATCGCTCACCATGCTGACCGCGGGCGTGCCTGTATCGTCTTCGGTCAGGGCGTTGACGAGCTCCAGGGCCCCCTCCAGCCACTGGGCGGTTTCCTTGTCGCGCGGCGCGGCCCAGTCGTCGGCCCAGGCCTCCACCACGCACATAAAGCCCAGCGCCCATACCTGGCCATATGCGGCCAGAGGACCGTCCTGGGCCGTGGCGCGTTCGTCTGGCGGCAGCATGGCCACCATGCCGCGGATATCGAACGTGCAGGGGGTAAACGCCTCGTCATCGTCCAGCGACTGCACGTCGGCATCCAGCTGGCGCTCCACCTCGCCCCAGCGCCGGGACCACAGCGACAGAAAACGCTGCTGCTGCGCCGCATCGGCAAAACCGTAGGCTTCGATGGGCAGGGGGTCTTCGCTGTCGCCCTCCATCAATTCGCCGTCACCCAGCAAGACCGAAAAATACTCCACTTGCGGCACCGCCCGGCGCATGCACACCAAAGCCGTCAGGAACCCATCGCAAAACTCCCACTGCGGGATGTCGTCGCTCACGCGCTCGCGCACATCGTCCAAAATGGCATCGAGCTCCTCCAGGTCATCCACACTCAGGGCATGCAAAGATTCGTCGGGTGCGGCAGGCTCGGTCATAAGGGGCTTTCGGTGTGGCGCAGCGCAAAGCCTTTTATGATGGCCTGCAACCGCAAAGGGTCGGGGTGCCAGCCTAGTGTAGCCCCTGCCCCATTCCCCTTCTGCCCATGCAAGCCCCACCCCTGAGCCCCCAGCTGCGCACCACCCCCGACTACGCCGGCTTTTTGCGCACGCAATTGCCGCAGCAAGCGGGTAATGTGCAAAGCCACACCCTGGCCGGAGAACAGGTGTGGATCAAGAAGGCCGGGGCACGCCATGGCATGGGTCGCTACCGTGTGCTGGGCGCCCTGGCACGCATCACCCGGCTGGAGGTGCTGCGCCCCGTGCCCAACCTGGGCGGCCCCCAGGCCATTGCCACCGAGGCGCGGCGCCTGCGCGATCTGGCCGCACGCGGCCTGCGCGTGCCCCATGTGCTGGCCGAACAAAGCGATGGCATTTTGCTGCAGCACCTGGGCCATGCTGGCGAGCCCACCCCGTCGCTGGATGGTGAACTGCGGGAAGCCGCGGCGCACAGCCCCACCGCCGTGCTGGCGCTGTGGCAACAGGGCCTGCAGGCGCTGGCCTATGTGCACGCCACCGGCAGTTGCCTGAGCCAGGCCTTTGCGCGCAACCTGGTGCGCTGCCCCGATGGCGTGGTGGGCTACATCGACTTTGAAGACGACCCCGCCGCCCACCTTCCACTGGCCCTGTGCCAGGCGCGCGACCTGCTGTGCTACATCCACTCCAGCGCCCTGTACCTGCGCGAAGGCGGCGCGCTGGATGCCGCCCGCCCCCTGTGGGCCGACTGGCTGGCGCAGCGCAGCCCATCCCTGCGCGCCGCGCTGGCCACCAGCACCACCCGCCTGGCCTGGCTGCGCCACCTACCCCAAAGCCGCCGCCTGGGCCGCGACCTGCAGCGCGCCCGCGCTGCTTACGATTTGCTGGCGCCCCTTCTCAAGCCTGATCAGCCCCCCCGCCAGACAGCGGTGGATTGAGCCGCACCCCCAGCGCCTGCAAGCGCTTGGCAAGGCGCAGCACGGCACCGTCCTTGCTCCACAGCCAGGCGCTGTGCTGCACGGCCAGGTCGATGAAAATCTGGTCGTCCGGGTCCTTGCACACGGCGCTGGCGCGCGGCGCCGGCGGCACGGCGCAAGACTGGGCATCAAAGGCCTGCAACACCTGCGCCGCCTCCAGGCCGTAGTAGGCCAGGCGCGGCACGATTTGCGGGTAGCCCAGCACACGCGCCAGCTCGGTGCGCATGGCCGCCGTGGCCAGCCAGCGCAGCCTGCCCTGCGCCAAATGCTGGCGCAGCGGCGCCACGGCCGCATCGGCAAACACCAGCAGGTCGAGCACGATATTGGTGTCCAGCACCACGGCCTGCGCCGCGGCGGGTGCTGCGGCAGGCACAGGCTCAAGCCCCATCGCCCGCCCCTGCGCCCTCCGGGCGCTTGCGCGCCGCGCCTTGCACCATGTCAAAGCGGAACAGGCGGCATTCGATGGGGCCGTTCCACATGGGCACGCGGCGCGATTCTTTCAGGCGCATCTGGCTGGGCAGCTTGAGGTCGGGCGTGAGCATCCAGGCCGTCCAGCCGCTGTAGTTCTTCTTCCAGTGCGTGGCCAGCTGGCTGAAGAACTCGCCGCCGTCTTCGGTCTGCGCCTCTTCGCGGCCCACGGCCAGGCCCTGGGCGCGGTCGGCCGCGCGTTCGCTGGC
>CAZRFF010000137.1:0-6271 GCA_964599265.1 uncultured Simplicispira sp.
CCTTCCGATGGACCACCCGCGCTGCTTTATGGACGTCACCTGCGGTCAATTGAGATTGACGGTCACCGAGAACATCGCCGTGAGCGGACTGGCGCCCGACCCTCTCGGATGCCAGTATCGTTCATTCGTAACATTGTCTAGATTGAAACGGAACGTCGTATCGTAGCCACTAAGAACGGTTTTATAGCGAGCGCCGATAGAACCATATGCATAGCCTGGAAGATATCTCAACCCGGTGGTCACGTTGCTGGCAACGAAACGACTATAGTTCTGCACGCCAGCGGTCAGGACCAGGCCCGGAATCGGCGCGACGTCATATTCCAAATACAACTTCTGCATGTGGTTTGACACGCCTGCTGGCATTTGACCGATTACTCCAGGATTATTGGGTCGATCGGTTATTTTTGCGTCCATGAGCGTAGCGCCACCAAACACGGTCAGATTTTTAGTAACTTTTCCAGAAATACCAATGTCGATACCATTGTGCTTTTGGCGCCCGTTGCCGTAGTACGTGTAGGAAGTGCCGGCGCTGTTCATCATGTAATATGTGTTGGCCTGTACCATTTGAAACGCTGCCAACGACACCATAGCCTTGCCGACCGCCCATTTCACGCCAAACTCATATCCCTTGTGAACATTAGGTGATGAAGCACCTGGATTGGTTACCGGCAAGTCAGAATAAGTGTTGGGAACGACACTCCCCGGAGTCAGCCCTTCCTGATACGTGAAGTATGTGCTGACAGATGGAGCAGGTCTGAAGATAATCGAACCGGATGGGGAAAACCGAGATTCCTGATAGCTTTCGGTTTTATCGCCCGTTGTAGAATCATAATTAGCAAAACCCAGCCTATCATATGATGCTCCAAGGATGATCGACCATTGATCGGTGATGTCGATCTTGTCGGCGATCGGGATGGATTCATAGACATAATTGTACGATGTTACGTATGGGCCACCGATGGGCGGCTGCGAAGCAAGCGTGTTGTATGCTGTTTGCAAGGCCGCGGCAGATGCGGTGGCGTCATAGTAGTTGAAACCGCTGATGGTCGACCAGAACGAATTGGTCGGGCTATTGAATTTTGCCCACATTTTTTGGCGGCTATAGCCCGTCGTTACGGCATGCTTCATGCCGAATGTTTCGAACTTGAGATCCGCAAGAGCATGGCCCGTTGTATTATAAAAGTGGGAATCAGAATTCGAATTGCCTAAAGTTCCAGAGTAAGAACCATTCGTCGCGATGTTCCCATACCCGAAATATACATAATTATTGACGTTTTGCTCGTGCTGGAAGCCACCGCGTACGGTGAGATGATCATTGATATTCGATCGGAGGCGAATTCCAGCCCGATCTGTAGTCCAATTACTGTAAGTCCACTCCGGTGCTCCGGTTTTTCCGAGATCTGGCGCATCGGGAATAAACGCCCCTCTTAAAGACCAAGATGAATTCGGAGCGTTGATCTTGTAGTCGTAATGTGCGTAATCTGCCTGGAATACCGTAGAATCAATCGGTTTGAAATCGAAGGCGGCGCTGACGAGATCAGATCGAATGCCCTGGTTTTTTATCGAGGTATCGCCATCGCGCCCTGCGATGTTGATCCGATAGCCAAGGTGATCGCCCAGAGGGCCGCCAAAATCACCGTGGAAGTAGCGGTTTGTTCCGCCAGAAACCCCTGCGGTGACCTTGGAAAGACGCGTATCCGTTGGACGCTTCAGGACATAGTTTGTCACACCGCCAATGTTGAGGGCAGCACCGCTGAGAAATCCCGACAATCCAGACAGTTGTTCGATGCGTTCCTTGTCTTCAAGCGGTATCGATCCGGTAATGTTTGAAAATGCCCTCACCATGCCATCGACCGCCCAATTTTGGGAAAATCCGCGAGAAAGAACGTATCTTCCTCCATTGCCTCCACTCTCCTCTCCATTGGTTTGCAGTGAGGGCATCATGCTCAGGATCTTCTCCGCCGATCCTGTGCCGACATTCTCGATCAGGTCAGACGAAGCAATGGAATAACTGTAGGGTAAATCTTGAATCTTCGTTTGGTCAAAAAATCCAGCACGAGACACCAGATCGGCGCGGTAGCCTTCACTTTCCCCGCCGTCCTGCTGCAACTTCTGATCCGATGCCATGTTCGACGCCCGTACCACCACCTCCTTCAGAACAGGGGCGGCTTTCCGGATGACTACCTTGTTGCCGTTGAAATCCGCACTCAGCCCGCTGCCCTGCAGCAGCTTGCGCAAGGCATCGGCGGGCTCCAACGCGCCGTAGACGGCTGGCGCGGTCTTGCCTTCGAGCAGCGAAGCATCGCCGCCGATGGACAGGCCGGACTGGCGGGAGAGTTGCTGGATCGAGGTCGTCAGGGCCTGAACCGGTAGATCGAAGGCCAGAGGCGCTGCATGGGCGAATGAGGCTGCCACGGACAGTACGGCAACTGCCATGGGACGGATCGGAAAGGCACAGGAGAGGGAAGGCATGACGTGTCCAGTCAAGAGGTGAAAAGCTTGGTTTCGCCTACTTGACGGAGCAGCATCCAAAACTACTCAAATCATTGTTTGATCTGGGTGGAACGACAGTTCAGTGACGCCTCAGGACGACCTTGCCATCCGCCTCGAAGCGCACTTCGACAGGGGCCATCTTCGGCAGCAAACGCAGGAACCCGTCCACATCGGTGACATTTACCGAGGCGATGATGCGCGCATCGCGCCTGGCTGGGCCGGCCAGGACGACCGGCGCCTCCCGGTAGCGCGAGAAGGTGGTGGCGATTTCGGCGAGGCCCGCGTTGCGCAGGTCGATGAACCCGTTCTCGAAAGCGAAGGCGCCGGCCGCGTCGTGCTGGACACGGGCGAGCTGGGCTTCGGCGTTGGCCGGCAAGGAGAGTTCGGCGACTTCGCCGTCTTGCAGCAGGATGCGCTGACGCCGCCAGAAGGGGCCTGTCTCGACCTGGACGCGCCCGTGATCGACGCTGACCCGGGTGCGGTCGGCCAGCCGATTGACGGCAAAGCGTGTGCCGAGCACGGTGACGCGGATGTCGCCTGCCTCGACGATGAAGGGGCGGTCGCCGTCGTGCACGACATCGAAGGCGGCCTCGCCTTGCTGGAGGGCCACGCGGCGTTCGGCCCGGCTGTAGACGATGTCGGCCGCGCTGGCAGCACCGAGCGAGAGCTGGCTGCCGTCGTCGAGGGTGCCGCGCCGGGTCTGGCCGATTTCACTGCGCAGGGCGGTACTCCAGACGGCGGTGCTGCGCCATTGCCACCAGATGGCCTCGCCGCCCAAACCGGCCAGCAGAACGGCGCTCAGCCCGTGCCTGAGCGCCTGGCGGCGCTGCTGGCGCCGCTGCTCCAGCCCCTGGCCGATGGTTTCCCAGCTCTTGGCGTTGCCCAGGCGCTGCCAGAAGTTCTCGAAGGCGGCGTATTCGCGGGCGTGCGCCGGGTCGCTTGCCAGCCAGGCTTCGAAACGGCCCCGTTCCGGGTCGTCGGCTTCGGCGTTGTGCATGCGGGCAAACCAGCGCGCCGCCTCTTCGTGTACCCGGCTCAAGTCGCCAATTCCTCGGCCGCGCGCAGATCGACCATGGTGCGCATGACATGGTTTTCCACGGTGCGCACGGAAAGGCCGAGGCGTTCGGCGATCTCGCGGCAACTGAATCCGTCGATGCGGAACAGCCAGAAAATATCGCGCCGCTTGGCCGGCAGGCGGTCGAGCACGCGTTGCGCTGCATCCAGGCAGGCGCGCAGCTGCGCAATATGCTCCGCCGACGGGGCGGTGCCGGCAAAGTCGCCTTCAGCCGCCCAGTCTTCGTAATCGGGCAGGGAGATCCAGCGTGCGTCGTTGCGGTAATGGTCGGTCAGCACGGAACTGACCACGGTGCGCAGATAGGCATGCGGCTGTGCGATGGGTTCGCGGGCAGCCGCCAGCGCGAGACGGATCAGGGAGTCATGCAGCACGTCGGATGCGCGATGCACGCACCCCGTTCGCCGTTTGATGCCATGGAACAGATCGGCGTAGGCCCACCGCAAATCAACCCCGTGCCAAGCCTCGTTTCCCTTGCGTACAGATGCTTTCATCGCACTTTTCTTCCGGACAAACCGTTATATCCATTGTGACATAACGGTGGCAGGCCAGCCGATCCGCAGAGCACACTTGCCGCTCGATTTGTGCGGAGGTTTTTTAGCGCCGTAGCAAGCGGCGCATCATGGTAAGGATGGGCGGTGGCTGGCGCGTTCTATGATGGAGGGCTGCCAACCGTACGCTGGCAGCCTTATTTTTCTGGACTGTCCCATGAGCAAAACCCTGTCCGCCGCCGAAGCCGCCCTGCGCGAAGCCGCCCTTGAGTACCACCGCATGCCCACCCAGGGCAAGGTGTCCGTCACCCCCACCAAGCCCCTGTCCAACCAGCGCGATCTGTCGCTGGCCTACTCGCCCGGCGTAGCCTACCCCTGCCTCGACATCCAGGCCGACCCCAGCAAGGCGTTCGACTACACCTCGCGCGGCAACCTGGTCGGCGTCATCACCAACGGCACGGCCGTGCTGGGCCTGGGCGACATCGGCCCGCTGGCCGGTAAGCCGGTGATGGAGGGCAAGGGCTGTTTGTTCAAGAAGTTTGCCGGCGTCGATGTGTTCGACATCGAGCTGGCCGAGCGCGACCCGGACAAGCTCATCGAGATCATTGCCAGCCTGGAGCCCACGCTGGGCGGCATCAACCTGGAAGACATCAAGGCGCCGGAATGCTTCTACATCGAGCAGGAGCTTTCCAAGCGCATGAACATCCCCGTGTTCCACGACGACCAGCACGGCACGGCCATCATCAGCAGCGCCGCGCTGCTCAACGGCCTGGAGCTGGTGGGCAAGGACATCGGCAGCGTGAAGGTGGCCGTCTCGGGCGCGGGCGCTGCGGCGATTGCCTGCGTGAACGTGATGGTGGGCCTGGGCGTGAAGCGCGAAAACGTTTTCATGTGCGACTCCAAGGGCGTGGTCTACGAAGGCCGCCCCGGCGGCTTTGACGCCTCCAAGGCGCGCTACGCACAAAAAACCGAGGCCCGCACCCTGGCCGACGCCGTGAACGGCGCCGACGTATTCCTGGGCTGCTCGGCGCCCGGCGTGCTCACCGCCGAGATGGTCAAGACCATGGCGAGCCAGCCCATCATCCTGGCGCTGGCCAACCCCGAGCCCGAGATCCGCCCCGAGCTGGCCAAGGCCGTGCGGCCGGACTGCATCATCGCCACGGGCCGCTCGGACTACCCCAACCAGGTCAACAACGTGCTGTGCTTCCCGTACATCTTCCGCGGCGCGCTGGACTGCGGCGCCACCAAGATCACCGAGGCCATGAAGCTTGCCTGCGTGCGCCAGATTGCGCAGCTCGCCAAGGAAAACATCAGCGAAGAAGTGGCCAACGCCTATGCGGGCAAAGAGCTGGCATTCGGCCCCGATTACCTCATCCCCACGCCGTTCGACTCGCGCCTGATCCTCAAGATCGCGCCCGCCGTGGCCCAGGCCGCAGCAGACTCCGGCGTCGCCACGCGCCCTATTGAAGACATGGAGGCCTACAAGGAAAGCCTCTCGCGCTTCGTGTACCAGACGGGTCTTCTGATGCGGCCCGTCATCAACGCCGCCAAGGCCCTGCCCGACGCCCAAAAGCGCGTGGCCTATGCCGACGGCGAGGACGAGCGCGCCCTGCGCGCCGCGCAAATCGCCATCGACGACCACATCGCCTGTCCCATCCTCATTGGCCGCCCCGCCGTGATTGCCGCGCGCATTGCCAAGGCCGGCCTGCGCATGGTGCCGGGCAAGGACGTGCAGGTGTGCGACCCTTCCAATGACCCGCGCTTTCGCCAGTACTGGGAGGCCTACCACCAGCTCATGAAGCGCGACGGCGCCACCCCCGAAGTGGCCAAGGCGGCCGTGCGCCGCTCCAACACCATCATCGCCGCGCTGATGCTCAAGCTGGGCGACGCCGACGCCATGGTCTGCGGGCTGGTGGGCACCTACGAGACGCACCTGGAGCGCATCCACAGCATCCTGGGCCGTGCCCCGGGCGTGGCGCAATACGCCGCGCTCAACGCCCTCATGACCAACCAGGGCCCGCTGTTCATCGCCGACACCTACGTCAACGAAGACCCCAGTGCCGAGCAGCTTGCCGAAATCGCCTGGCACTCGGTGCAGGAAGTGCAGCGCTTTGGACTGCCCGCCAAGGTGGCCTTTCTGTCGCACTCCAGTTTTGGTTCATCCAAGCGCGCCTCGGCCCGCAAGATGCGCGCCGCACGCGACCTGTTCGTGGCC
>CAZRFF010000138.1:0-6242 GCA_964599265.1 uncultured Simplicispira sp.
GAAGGTGCCCACGGCCAGATGCTCGCGCGCTTCTGGATGCACAACGGCTTCATCAACGTGGACAACGAAAAAATGTCCAAGAGCCTGGGCAATTTTTTCACCATCCGTGACGTGCTCAAGGCCTACGACGCCGAAACGGTGCGCTTCTTCGTGGTGCGCAGCCACTACCGCAGCCCGCTCAATTACAGCGACGTGCATCTGGACGACGCCCGTGCCGCGCTCGAGCGCTTGTACACCGCGCTGAGCCTGGTGGCGCCTGCTGATGTGTCCATCGACTGGAACGACCCCCATGCTGCGCGCTTCAAGGCCGCCATGGACGAAGACTTTGGCACACCCGACGCCGTGGCCGTGCTGTTCGATCTGGCTGGCGAGGTCAACCGCAGCCGCTCGGCCCAGGCCGCCGGGCTGCTCAAGGCCCTGGGTGGTTGCCTGGGGCTTTTGCAGGGCGATCCCCAGACCTTTTTGCAGGCAGGCACCATGCTGGACGAGGCGCAGATCGATGCGCAAATTGCGGCCCGCGCAGCCGCCAAGGCAGAGAGAAATTTTGCCGAGGCCGACCGTATCCGCAAGGCATTGCTGGAGCAGGGCATTGCCCTCAAAGATTCGCCCACCGGCACCACCTGGGAAGCCGTGCAGTGATGGATTCGGTTTTCACAATGGGCTGTATAACCCACGGAGCAAGCGGTGCCGACGAGTAAAAACATAGTGGCCGGCGCCGCCTCGCCCGGCTATTGGGCGCAGGCCTGCAAGCAGCTCATGAAAAAAGACAGGGTGATGAAGCGCCTGATCCCGCTGTATGGCGACGCCATGCTGCAGTCGCGTGGCGATGCGTTTGTCACGCTGGCACGCAGCATCGTCGGGCAGCAGATTTCGGTCAAGGCTGCGCAAACGGTGTGGGATCGCTTTGCGGCGCTGCCCGCCAGCATGGCGCCCCAGGCCGTGCTCAAGCTCAAGATCGACGACATGCGTGCCGCGGGCCTGTCGGCGCGCAAGGTGGAGTATCTGGTGGACCTGGCCCTGCACTTCGATGCGGGCAAGCTGCACGTGGAGGCCTGGCACGGCATGGACGATGAGGCCATCATCGCCGAGCTGGTGGCCATCCGCGGCATTGGCCGCTGGACGGCCGAAATGTTCCTCATCTTCCACCTGCTGCGGCCCAATGTGCTGCCGCTGGACGATGTGGGTCTGATCAACGGCATCAGCCAGAACTATTTTTCGGGCGACCCCGTGAGCCGCAGCGATGCGCGCGAGGTGGCCCAGGCCTGGCAGCCCTGGTGCAGTGTGGCGACTTGGTATATTTGGCGCTCGCTCGATCCGCTGCCTGTGACGTACTGAAAGACAAGAGGAGAACATCTTGGCGAAAAAAACCTTCCTGGACTTTGAGTCCCCCATTGCGGAACTCGAAACCAAGATCGAAGAACTGCGCTACGTGCAGAACGAAAGCGCGGTCGATATTTCGGACGAAATCGAGCAGCTCAGCAAAAAGAGCCAGCAGCTCACCAAAGACATTTATTCCAGCCTCACACCCTGGCAAATCACCAAGATCGCCCGCCACCCCGAGCGGCCCTACACGCTGGACTATGTGCGTGAGTTGTTCACCGATTTTGTGGAATTGCACGGCGATAGGCATTTTTCGGATGATCTGTCCATCGTCGGTGGGCTGGCACGTTTTAACGGCAACGCCTGCATGGTGCTGGGCCACCAAAAAGGCCGCGACACCAAAGAGCGTGCCGCGCGCAACTTTGGCATGACGCGCCCCGAGGGTTACCGCAAGGCCCTGCGCCTGATGAAGACGGCGGAAAAATTCAAACTGCCCGTGTTCACCTTTGTAGACACGCCCGGCGCTTTTCCTGGCATCGATGCCGAAGAGCGCGGCCAGTCCGAGGCCATTGGCCGCAACATTTACGAGATGGCGCAACTGGAGGTGCCCATCATTACCACCATCATCGGTGAGGGCGGTTCGGGCGGCGCCCTGGCGCTCTCCGTGGCCGATCAGGTGCTGATGCTGCAGTACTCGGTGTACTCGGTCATCAGCCCCGAAGGCTGTGCTTCTATCCTTTGGAAGACCAGCGACAAGGCCCAGGAGGCTGCCGAGGCCCTGGGTATCACCGCCCACCGCCTGAAGGCCCTGGGCCTGGTGGACAAGATTGTGAATGAACCCGTGGGCGGCGCCCACCGTGATCCCAAGCACATGGCCTCGCTGCTCAAGCGCGCTTTGGGCGATGTGTTCCGCCAAGTGACCGATCTGAAAACCAAAGAGCTGCTGGACCGCCGCTACGAGCGCCTGCAAAGCTACGGGCGTTTTACCGACACCAAAGCCGACAGCCGCTGATCGGCCACAGCCCATTGCAATTTCCAACGGCCCCCACAGGGGCCGTTGGTGTTTGGTAACGGCGCTGTGACAAGCCCGCCCATAAGGCGTAGCATGCATTAGCGTTCAGAAGTAGCAATTGGTCCACTGTGAACCGGAGGGAAGCATGCGAATGCTCAAAACACTCAAAGGGCAAGTCTTGCTTATCGCCACCCTGTGCCTGGTGGCTGGTTTGGCCACCCTCACTGTGGTCAATTATTTTGTTTCGCGATCGCAGGCCTATACGGCCCTCACCGAGCAGTCACGCATGCTGGCGCGCAGCCATGCCGATGGTTTGCGCGATTGGGTGCGCTCCAAGGCGGGCATTGTCGAGGTGGCGGGCACGGCCATTGCCAGCCCCGAGCCCGAGCCTATTTTGGCGCGCCTGAAGAACGCCGGAGGCTACATCACGACGTATTTTGGTTTTCCGGACAAGCGCACGGCCTTCTCCAGCCCGCAAAACCTGCCGCCTGACTACGACCCCACCAGCCGCCCCTGGTACCAGCAGGCTGCCGCGTCGCAATCCTACATCCTCACCCGCCCCTACGAAGACGCTGGCGGCCAGGGCCTGGTGGTGACGATTGCACGCGCCGTGCGTTCGGGCAGCACCATGCAGGCCGTGGCAGCGGGCGATGTGTCCATTGACACCGTTGTCAAAGGCGTGGGTGCCATCAAGCCTACACCGTCGAGCTATGCCTTTCTGGTGGGGGGCGATGGAGCCATCATTGCCCACCCCGATGTCAAACGCACACTCAAACCGGCCACCGACATGGCCCCTGAGCTCACCGCTGCAGGACTGCAGCAAATGGCCCAGCGCGGCGAACTGGTCCCGGTGACCATCCAGGACCGTGCCATGCTGCTCACCGTGGTGCCCATTGAAGGTACGGATTGGCTGCTGGCCATTGCCGCCGATGAACGCGAAGCCCTGCAGGGCATACGCACCCTGCTGCAGGTGTCCATGCTGCTGGGCTTGGTTGTGCTGGTGGTGGCCGTGGCCTTGATGGCAGCCATTTTGGCCCAGCGCCTGCGTCGCCTGACACTGGTGCGTGACGCCATGCATGAAATTGGCGAGGGTGATGGCGACCTGTCCCGCCGCATCGATGCGCATGGCGAAGACGAGCTGGCGCAGATTGCCACCAGCTTCAATAATTTTGTGGGCAAGCTTTCAGGCGTGCTGGCGCAAATCCGCGATGCCTCGCAATCGGTGCGCCTGGCCTCCGAAGAAATCGCGACCGGCAACCATGACCTCTCCAGCCGCACCGAGCTGGCCGCTTCCAGTCTGGAAGAAACCACCGCTGCCATGCAGCAGCTCACCGATACCGTGCGCCACAACGCCGACTCCGCACTGCAGGCCAACCAGCTTGTGGCCCAGGCGTCCACGGTGGCGCAGCACGGTGGCCAGGTGGTGGGCAATGTGGTCAAGACCATGGATCAGATCAATGTGGCTTCGCGCAAAATCGAGGACATCATCCAGGTCATCGACGGCATCGCTTTCCAGACCAATATCCTGGCGCTCAATGCGGCTGTCGAGGCCGCACGGGCGGGTGAGCAGGGGCGGGGTTTTGCGGTGGTGGCGGGCGAGGTGCGCGCCCTCGCGGGCCGAAGCGCTGATGCGGCCAAAGAGATCAAGCAGCTCATCGGCACCTCGGTCGAGCAGGTGGCCAATGGCTCGCGCCTGGTGCACGACGCTGGCGGCACCATGACTGAAATCGTCCAGGCGGTGCAGCGTGTGACCGACATCATGGCCGAGATAGCCGCCTCCACCAATGAGCAAAGCACCAGCATTGCCGAGGTGGGGCAGGCGGTTTCGCATCTCGACCAAATGACGCAGCAAAACGCCGCGCTGGTCGAAGAGAGCGCCGCCGCAGCGCAAAGCCTCAAAGACCAGTCGGTGCGGTTGTCGGATGTGGTGGGCACCTTCCGCCTGTCCGACGAACACAGCCGCCCCGGTGCGGCCGCGCGCCTGCCTGCCCCGCGGGACTGATCCGGCACGGCGCGCACGGGGCCGCGATAATCTGCCCCATGCATACCTGCCTTGGCCATTGGAACCATGCAGCGCTTTGACGAAGCGTTGCGCGCCTTTCACCCCGCTTTGCCCCTGGCTGTGGCGCTGAGTGGCGGGGCCGATTCGACCGCCCTGCTGTTGGCCTGCGCTGAGCGCTGGCCAGGGCAGGTGCAGGCCATCCATGTGCACCACGGTTTGCAAGCAGCGGCCGATGGTTTTGCGCTGCATTGCCAAACCCTGTGCGAGCGTTTGCAGGTGCCGCTGAATGTGCAGCGGGTGGATGCACGCCCCGCCCCAGGGCAAAGCCCGGAAGATGCTGCCCGCCAAGCCCGGTACAAAGCTTTGGCGGCTGCAGCGCTTGCCAGCCCTGCGCCAGCAGCGATTCCATCCATCGCATTGGCGCAGCATGCCGACGACCAGGTGGAAACCATGCTGCTCGCTCTTTCGCGCGGGGCGGGCCTGGCGGGCCTGGCGGCCATGCCCATGCACTGGCAGCGCCTGGGGTTGCAATGGCACCGCCCCCTGTTGCGTGTGCCGGGCCAGGCTGTGCGTGACTGGCTGCAAGCGCGGGGCGAGGGTTGGGTGGAAGACTCCACCAACCACGACGAGCGCTACACGCGCAACCGCATTCGCCACCGCCTTCTGCCTGCGTTGCAAGAGGCCTTTCCACAATTCCGCACCACTTTTGCGCGCAGCGCAGAGCACGCTGCACAGGCCAATGCGTTGATGGCGGAGTGGGCGGTAGAAGATTTGCAGCGCGTGGGCATCCCGCCGCAGATTGCCGCTTTGCAGCGATTGGGCCCCGCACGCCAGGCCCATGTGCTGCGCCACTGGCTGCGCCAGGAGCATTCCACCACGCCCAGTGCGGCGCAACTGCAGGCGCTGCAGCGGCAAATCGATGCCTGCCGCACGCGCGGCCACCAGATCCACCTGCGGGTGGGCAGCGGTTTTGTGCAGCGCAACGCAGAGGCGCTGCATTGGTACAATCCCGAGGTTTTGTCCCACACCAGTACGTAAGCCGGCGGCGCCTGCAAAACACCGTTCACCCCTGCGCCGCACGCACCGGCCTGCGTCACAAGCTATCCCATGCCATTGATCGTTCACAAGTACGGCGGCACCTCGATGGGTTCGCCCGAGCGTATCCGCAATGTTGCCAAGCGCGTGGCCAAATGGGCGCGTTCCGGTCGCCAGATCGTCGTGGTGCCCAGCGCCATGAGCGGCGAGACCAACCGCCTGCTGGCCCTGGCCAAAGAGCTGGCCCCCGCACGCCCCAGCCAGGCTTACCACCGCGAGCAGGACATGCTGGCCGCCACGGGTGAGCAGGCCTCCTCGGCCCTGCTGGCCATTGCCCTGCAGGCCGAAGGCATGGAAGCCGTGAGCTACGCAGGCTGGCAGGTGCCCATCCGCACCGACAGCAGCTACACCAAGGCGCGCATCGAATCCATTGACGATGCGCGCGTGCGCGCCGACCTCGATGCCGGCAAGGTGGTCATCATCACCGGCTTCCAGGGCATAGACCCCGAAGGCCACGTCACCACCCTGGGCCGTGGTGGCTCCGACACCTCGGCCGTGGCCGTGGCTGCGGCGCTCAAGGCCGACGAATGCCTGATCTACACCGACGTTGATGGCGTCTACACCACCGACCCGCGCGTGGCGCCCGCTGCCCGCCGCCTGGCCACGGTGAGCTTCGAAGAAATGCTGGAAATGGCCAGCCTGGGCAGCAAGGTGCTGCAGATCCGTTCGGTGGAATTTGCCGGCAAGTACCGCGTGCCCGTGCGTGTGCTCTCCAGCTTTACGCCCACCGACATCGACATCAACGAAGAAGCCGTCTCCGGCACCTTGATCACTTTTAAAAAAAAAAAAAAAATGGAAAAAGCCGTCGTATCC
>CAZRFF010000139.1:0-6195 GCA_964599265.1 uncultured Simplicispira sp.
GTAGTCGATTTCTTCTTCGGTGGTAAAGCGGCCTATGGTCATGCGCAGGCTGCTGTGGGCCAGTTCGTCGCTGCGGCCCAGGGCGCGCAGCACGTAGCTGGGCTCCAGGCTGGCCGAAGTGCAAGCCGAGCCGCTGGACACGGCCAGGCCCTTGATGCCCATCATCAGCGATTCACCCTCAACGTAGTTGAAGCTGATATTGAGGTTTTGCGGTACGCGGCACTCCAGGCTGCCGTTGATGAACACCTGCTCAATGTCTTTCAGGCCATCGAGCAGGCGCTGCTGCAACACCTTGGCCTTGGCGTTGACCTCGTGCATTTCGGCTTTGATGATGCGAAAAGCCTCGCCCATGCCCACAATCTGGTGCGTGGGCAAGGTGCCTGAGCGCATGCCGCGTTCGTGCCCGCCGCCGTGCATTTGCGCCTCCAGGCGCACGCGGGGCTTGCGGCGCACGTACAGGGCTCCCACACCCTTGGGGCCGTAGGTTTTGTGCGCCGTCATGCTCATGAGGTCGATGGGCAGCTTGGCCATGTCGATCTCGACCCGGCCCGTGGCCTGGGCGGCATCGACGTGCAGCAGGATGCCCTTTTCGCGGCACAGCGCGCCAATGGCGGGAATGTCCTGGATGACGCCGATCTCGTTGTTCACGTACAGGATGCTGGCCAGAATCGTGTCCGGGCGCAGTGCGGCCTTGAAGGCCTCCAGGCTGAGCAAGCCGTCTTCTTGCACATCCAGGTACGTGACCTCAAAGCCTTGGCGTTCCAGCTCGCGTAGGGTATCGAGCGTGGCCTTATGCTCGGTCTAGAGCGTGATGAGGTGCTTGCCTTTGCCCTGGTAAAAATGCGCCGCGCCCTTGAGCGCCAGGTTGGTGGACTCGGTCGCACCGCTGGTCCAGACGATCTCGCGCGGGTCGGCACCAATGAGCTCGGCCACCTGGGCGCGGGCTTTTTCTATGGCCTCTTCGGCCTCCCAGCCCCAGGCGTGGCTGCGCGAGGCCGCGTTGCCAAAATGCTCGCGCAGCCAGGGCACCATGGCGTCCACCACGCGCGGGTCGCAGGGCGTGGTGGCACCGTAGTCAAGGTAGATGGGGAAATGCGGTGTCATGGCGGGGCTGGCTCACACAAGAAGGGCTGGCAGGCGATTGTCGGCGCAGTGCGCAAGGCTGACAGGCACGGCCAGCCTCGACCCTGCAGCCGAGGGGGCCTTGGGCCTGGCAGGCCTGGCTCAGGAGGATTTGGCGAACACGTTCCCCAGGGCGAACACGGAATTGGGGGCGGTAATGCGGATGGGTTTGACCACCGGCGTGGTCGAAATGGCACGGCGCACGGCCGGTTTGTCTTCGATCTGCAAGCCGCGCTCGATTTGCTCGTCCACCAGTTTTTGCAAGGTGACGGAATCCAGGAATTCGACCACGCGCTGGTTGAGCGTGGCCCACAGGTCGTGCGTCATGCAGCGGCCGCCGTCGCCACCGCAGTTTTCCTTGCCGCCGCATTGGGTGGCATCGATGGGCTCATCGACCGAGACGATGATGTCGGCCACGGTGATTTCTGCAGCCTTGCGCGCCAGGGTGTAGCCGCCGCCGGGGCCACGGGTGGATTCGACCAGTTCGTGGCGGCGCAGTTTGCCAAACAACAGCTCCAGATACGACAAGGAAATGCGCTGGCGCTGGCTGATGGCTGCCAGGGTGACGGGGCCATTGCTTTGGCGCAGGGCCAGATCGATCATGGCGGTGACCGCAAAACGGCCTTTGGTGGTGAGACGCATTGCAAGCTCCTTAAGCTGGCTTGGGGGTTCGTGAATGGCCTGGCGGCTCCTGACCACCAGACACCGTCTCCGCCCTCATCCTGCAAAACCGGCGGGTGTTGCAGGCCCTTCATCGCGGGGGTTCTTGTGTTTTTTGTGGGGGTATTGTAGCAGATTTCTGATTATTTTTGTCGGATAAAAAAACCGATTAGTCTCATTTACATCCTGTGGGTAGCAATGCCCGCAAAAGCCCCTTTGATCTACGCCTTTGTAGGGATATTGTCGCCGCCATGGGCGCCAAAAGCAAAGTCCTTGAGCCGGGCCAGTTGGTCGCGCACCCGCGCTGCCTGCTCGAATTCAAGGTTGCGGGCGTGTTCCAGCATCATTTTTTCCAAGCGCTTGATTTCACGCGCCATGTCTTTCTCCGACATGTCCTCGATGCGTGCGCGCTGCTCGGCCTCTTGTTGCAGGCGCTCGACTTCCTTGCCGGCCTTCTCGCTGTACACGCCGTCGATCAAATCGCGCACCTGCTTGACGATGCCGCGCGGTGTGATGCCGTGCTCCTGGTTAAAGGCCAATTGGCGCGTGCGGCGGCGCTCCGTCTCGCCCATGGCGCGGGCCATGGAGTCGGTCACCCGGTCGGCATACAAAATGGCCTTCCCCGCAAGGTTGCGTGCCGCACGGCCTATGGTCTGGATCAAGCTGCGCTCGGAGCGCAAAAAGCCTTCCTTGTCGGCATCGAGCACGGCCACGAGGGACACCTCGGGAATGTCCAGCCCCTCGCGCAGCAGGTTGATGCCCACCAGCACGTCAAAGGCCCCCAGGCGCAGGTCACGGATGATTTCCACCCGCTCCACCGTGTCCACATCGGAGTGCAAGTACCGCACCTTCACGCCGTTGTCGGACAGGTATTCCGTCAGTTGCTCGGCCATGCGTTTGGTCAGCGTGGTGATGAGCACGCGCTCGTGCTTGTCCACGCGCAGGCGGATCTCTTGCAGCACATCGTCCACCTGGTGCGTGGCGGGCCGGACTTCGACCTCGGGGTCCACCAGGCCCGTGGGGCGCACCACCTGCTCCACCACCTGGCCAGCATGCTGCTGCTCATAGTCTGCCGGCGTGGCCGACACAAAAACCACCTGGCGCATGCGCCGCTCGAACTCCTCGAACTTGAGCGGGCGGTTGTCCAGTGCGCTGGGCAGGCGAAAGCCATATTCCACCAACGTGGTCTTGCGCGAGCGGTCGCCGTTGTACATGGCGTTGAGCTGGCCGATCATCTGGTGGCTCTCGTCCAGGAACATGATGGCGTCGCGCGGCAGGTAGTCGGTGAGCGTGCTGGGCGGATCGCCCGGCGCCGCGCCGGACAGGTGGCGTGAGTAGTTCTCGATGCCCTTGCAGTGCCCCACTTCGCTGAGCATTTCCAGGTCGAAGCGCGTGCGCTGCTCCAGGCGCTGCGCCTCCACGAGCTTGCCCTCTTGCACAAAGAATTGCAGCCGGTCCTTGAGCTCTTCCTTGATGGTCTCCACCGCCGCAAGCACCTGGTCACGCGGCGTAACGTAATGGCTGCTGGGGTAGACCGTGAACCGCACAATGCCCTGGCGCACCTGGCCTGTGAGCGGGTCAAAGAGCTGCAGGCTCTCGATCTCGTCGTCGAACAATTCGATGCGCAGCGCCAGTTCGGAGTGCTCGGCCGGAAACACGTCGATGGTGTCGCCACGCACCCTGAAGTGGCCGCGGGCAAAATCCGTTTCGTTGCGCTGGTACTGCATGCGCACGAGTTGGGCGATGGCATCGCGCTGGCCCAGCTTGTCGCCGGTGCGCAGCGTCATGACCATGCGGTGGTAGCTTTCGGGGTTGCCAATGCCGTAAATGGCCGACACGGTGGCAACGATGACCACGTCGCGCCGCTCCAACAGGCTCTTGGTGCACGAGAGGCGCATCTGCTCGATGTGCTCGTTGATGGCGCTGTCCTTCTCGATGAACAGGTCGCGCTGCGGCACATAGGCTTCTGGCTGGTAGTAGTCGTAGTAGCTGACGAAGTATTCCACCGCGTTCTTGGGAAAGAACTCGCGGAATTCGCTGTAGAGCTGCGCGGCCAAAGTTTTGTTGGGTGCAAACACGATGGCAGGCCGGCCCAGGCGGGCGATCACATTGGCCATGGTGAAGGTCTTGCCCGAACCCGTCACGCCCAGCAGGGTCTGGAAGACCTCTCCGCTTTCCACGCCCTCGACCAACTGCGTGATGGCCGCGGGCTGGTCCCCCGCCGGGGGGTAGGGCTGGAACAGTTCAAACGGAGAGTCCGGGTAATGGACAAACGTGCCCTCGGGGGGCGCAGAAAGCTTGGCTTGTGGCATGGTCGTCGTCAACGAAGCGCGCAGGCGCCTCGTTAAAATGTGCGGTTGACCCGCTAGCCTAGCGCAGCCAGGGCCACTCCCACCGATTTTTTCCCTTCCAAGGACTTTTCATGTCTCTGTTCTCTGCCGTCGAGATGGCCCCCCGCGACCCCATTTTGGGGCTCAACGAGCAATTCAACGCCGACTCCAACCCCGCCAAGGTGAACCTGGGCGTGGGTGTGTACTTTGACGACAACGGCAAGCTGCCCCTGCTTGAATGCGTGCAGACCGCTGAAAAAGCCCTGATGGACAAGCCCAGCCCCCGCGGCTACCTGCCCATCGACGGCATTGCCGCCTACGACAACGCCGTCAAGGCTCTGGTGTTTGGTGCCGAATCCGACGTGGTCACATCCGGCCGCGTTTCCACTGTGCAGGCCATTGGCGGCACGGGTGGACTGAAGATTGGCGCCGACTTCCTCAAAAAAGTCAGCCCTGCGGCCAAGGTGTTGATCTCCGACCCCAGCTGGGAAAACCACCGCGCCATTTTCCAGAACGCTGGTTTTGAAGTGGGCAGCTACCGCTACTACGACGCCGCCACACGCTCGGTCAACTTCGACGGCATGCTGGCCGACCTGAATGGCGCCGCGCCCGGCACCATCGTAGTGCTGCACGCCTGCTGCCACAACCCCACCGGCTACGACCTGACGGCAGCGCAGTGGGACCAGGTGATTGCCGCCGTGAAGGCCAGGAACCTGACCGCCTTCCTCGACATGGCCTACCAGGGCTTTGGCCACGGCATTGCCGAAGATGGCGCGGTGATTGGCAAGTTTGTTGCGGCTGGCTTGAACATTTTCGTATCCACCAGCTTCTCCAAGAGCTTCAGCCTGTACGGCGAGCGCGTGGGCGCCCTGTCGGTGGTGGCCAGCGACAAAGACGAAGCCGCCCGCGTTCTCTCGCAGCTCAAGATCGCCATCCGCACCAACTACAGCAACCCGCCCACCCACGGCGGCGCCGTGGTGGCTGCGGTCCTCAATAACCCCGAGCTGCGCGCCCTGTGGGAAAAAGAGCTGGGCGAAATGCGCGTGCGCATCAAGGCCATGCGCCAAAAATTGGTGGATGGCCTCAAGGCTGCTGGTGTCAAGCAGGACATGTCTTTCATCACCACGCAGATCGGCATGTTCAGCTACTCGGGCCTCTCCAAAGACCAAATGGTGCGCCTGCGCAGCGAGTTTGGCGTCTATGGCACCGACACCGGCCGCATGTGCGTGGCCGCGCTCAACAGCAAGAACATCGACTACGTTTGCCAGTCCATTGCCAAGGTGATGTAAACGCTGCGCCCCCTTGCCTGGGGCATTGGCCACACAAAACCGCCTTCGGGCGGTTTTGTGCTTCTGGCGCCCTTCCACAGGGCGTAAGTAGCTATTGATTTGCTAGCTAACCACCCCACACCACGGAGCGCATGGAAATCGACGCCGCCTGGAAACCCGTATTGAAAAACCGGTGCGCCTCACCCGGATGCACGGCACCCGCAGCGTAGAGCAATGGCAAATAATGCTCGTGCGTAGGGTGGGCCATGCGGGCCATGTCGCCCCACTGGGCAGCTTCTGCCAGGGCCCGCAAATCACCCGCCTTGATCCTGTCGGCCACCCGCGCATCAAATTCGGCTGCCCAGGTGTAGGTGGCGTTAATGCCCGAGCCCCAGCGCATGGCGCCCAGGTGGTGGACCATGTTGCCGCTGCCCACAATGAGCACGCCCTGATCGCGCCATGCGCGCAATTGCTGGCCCAGGGCAAAGTGCTCGGCCATGGGGCGGGCGTAGTCCATGCTCAGTTGCAGCACCGGTATGTCGGCCGCCGGGAACATGGGCAACAGCACCGACCACGCCCCGTGGTCCAGTCCCCAGTCTTGCACATCCACGCCCAAAGGCTTGCCCGTGGCCGGCGAGCGCAACGCCGCCGCCATGGCTTGGGCCACCTGCGGTGCGCCCGGTGCCGGGTACTGCTGTTCGTACAGTTCACGCGGGAAACCGCCAAAGTCGTGGATGGTGCGCGGCTGCTCCATCCCTGTGAGGAACCACCCTTCTTCGGTCAGCCAATGGGCAGAGATGCACACAATGCACTGC
>CAZRFF010000140.1:0-6195 GCA_964599265.1 uncultured Simplicispira sp.
GCCGCCGTGCTGCTCATCGACCTGGACCATTTCAAAACCCTCCACGACAGCCGGGGCCACGATGTGGGCGACCAACTGCTGGTGGCCGTGGCCCAGCGCCTGCGCTCCTGCGTGCGCGCGCAAGACACCATCGCCCGCCATGGAGGCGATGAATTTGTCGTCCTGCTCAGCAACCTGAATACCGACAAAACCGAAGCCGCCGCACAGGTGCGGGCCCTGGGCGACAAAATCCTGGAGCAGTTGCGCCAAACCTGCCTTTTGGGCGGCGAGGAGCACCTTTTGGGCGCCAGCATAGGCGCCACCATGGTCACCCCGGGCCAGTCCACGGCCGATACCTTGCTGCAGCACGCCGAACTGGCCATGTACCAGGCCAAGGAAGCCGGGCGCAATACCCTGCGCTTTTTCGACCCCGTGATGCAGGCCAGCGTCAACCAGCGCCTGCTGCTCCAAGCCGACATGCATCGGGGCCTGCGCGATGGCGAGTTCGCACTGTTCTACCAGGCCCAGGTCAACGCCCAAGGCCACACCACGGGCGCCGAGGTGCTGCTGCGCTGGCGCCACCCCGACAAAGGCCTGGTGCCGCCGGGCCTGTTCATCCCCCTGGCCGAAGAAACGGGGCAAATCCTGCCCCTGGGCCACTGGGTGCTGGAAACCGCCCTGCGCCAGCAGGCGGCATGGCGCACCCAGGCCGAACGCGCGCAGCTCACCCTGTCCATCAACGTGAGCGCCCGCCAATTCCGCCAGGAAGGTTTTGTGGCCGAAGTGCGCAACCTGCTGCACACCAGCGGCGCCGATCCCCAGCGCATCAAGCTCGAGCTGACCGAAAGCCTGCTGCTGCAAGACGTGGACGGCGTCATCGCCACCATGCACAGCCTGCGGGCGCTGGGCCTGAGCTTGTCGCTGGACGACTTTGGCACCGGCTACTCCAGCATGGGCTACCTCAAGCGCCTGCCGCTGGACCAGATCAAAATCGACCAGGGTTTTGTCCGCAACGTGATGCAGGACGCGCGCGACGCCGCCATCGCCCAAAGCATCATCGCCCTGGCGCACAACCTGGGACTGGA
Source organism: uncultured Simplicispira sp. (assembly GCA_964599265.1). Classification (GTDB taxonomy): domain Bacteria; phylum Pseudomonadota; class Gammaproteobacteria; order Burkholderiales; family Burkholderiaceae_C; genus Simplicispira. Next base: position 1,065 of record CAZRFF010000140.1, read on the forward strand.
CGTGATTGCCGAAGGGGTGGAAACCGAGGCCCACCACCATTTCTTGCTGGAGCATGGTTGCCGCGCCTTCCAGGGCTACCTGTTTGGCCGGCCCGAGCCCTTGCCGGACTTTGAACGCCGCATCCCCTCAAGTTTGGCCGCAGACTGACGTTAACCCGGCATCCACCCCTGGGAGAGCGCCATGCGCATTGCATCGTCCGACCTGCAAATGCAGGCACAGCACAGCGCCACCCGCCTGCACGCCCACAGCGAGCGGCTGGAGATGTGGCTGGGCCGCCGCCCCGCGCCAACGCCCGCGGCCGATACCGCCGATACCGCCAATACCGGGCGCACCGAAGCCCGCACACTGCCGCGCTCCATCCCCAGCGCCACCACCTACCAGCGCCCTGTGGCCGACGCCGCAGAACCCACCGCATCCACCCGCAAAACCAAAAGCGGCAACCCCTACGAAAACCTCACCCCCCTGCTGAGCATGGTGCGTGACCTGATTGAACGCATGACCGGCGTGCGCGCACAAAACCTGCACCTGCCCGAGGGTGACGCTGCCGCCGTGCCAGCGCCGCCAGCCTCCAGCCCAACCCAGGGCGGCAACGACCCTGGCTTTGGCCTGGTCTACGAGCGCCACGAGGTGCTGGAAGAAAGCGAAACCATGCAATGGTTCGCCCAGGGCAGCATACGCACGGCCGACGGCCAGGAAATCCGCTTCAACCTGCAGCTCGAAATGCAGCGCTACTGGCGCGAAGAAAGCCGCACCGAACTGCGCCTGGGCAATGCCGTGCGCCAGGTCGATCCATTGGTCATCAACTTCGACGGCACGGCGGCCCAATTGCAAGACCTGCGCTTTGCCTTCGACCTGGATGGCGACGGCAGCGCCGAACAAGTCCCCTTGCTGGCAGGCAACCGCGGCTACCTGGCGCTGGACCGCAACCAAAACCAGCGCATCGACAGCGGGCGTGAACTCTTTGGCCCCGCCACCGGCAACGCCTACAGCGAGCTGGCCGCGCACGACGATGATGGCAACGGCTGGATCGACGAAAACGACAGCGTTTACCAACAGTTGCGCATCTGGATGCCCGAGGCCCAAGGCCCAGGCCGCCTCATGACCTTGCAAGAAGCCGGCATAGGCGCCCTGGCGCTGGCCAACTCAACCACCCCGTTTGAGTTGCGCAGCAACACCAACCAAAGCCTGGGCACCGTGCGCGCCACCAGCGTCTACCTGCGCGAAGACGGCAGCGTAGGCCACACGCAGCAGGTGGATTTAAGCGCCTGACGCCACCTCCTGCCGCACCCACTCGGCATATTCAGCACTGGCCTGCGCCGGTTGCACCACGAGCTGCGGCAAGGTGTAGGGGTGCTGCGCCTTGAGCAGCGCCAAAAGCGCCGGCACGGCCTGCGGCGTGGTCTTGCACACCAGGCGCCATTCCGGGTCTTCGTGCAAGGCGCCCTCCCAGCGGTAGTGCGAGGTAATGGGTTCGACCTGCACACAAGCCGCCAGGCGCTCCGCCAAAACACCCTGGGCCAGGCGGCGGGCGTCTTCGGGCGTGGCCACGGTGGTGGTCACGGTGCTAAAGGGTTCGGAACAAAGAGCCATGGATGCGTGCCTCGTGCTGCCAGTCTGCCACGATAAAACGCTTCGTACCCATTCGGCAAGCATTGGACAACATCAAAAAGAACTTGCGATGTAACTAAATTTCATTAAAATTCTTAAAAATTCATATTGATCCAAACCGTGCTCACCTCCACCCCATATCCACCTGCAGCCCCTGCAACGCTAGATCTGGTCATCTTCGGCGGCGTGGGCGACCTGTCGGTGCGCAAGCTGCTGCCAGCGCTGTACATGGCGCACCTGCACGGCAACCTGCCGGCATCGACCCGCATCCACGTACTGGGCCGCCAGCGCTGGGAGCGCGAGGCGTTCCTGGGTTTCATCCAGGACAAGACCCTGGGCTTCATCGAGGCAGCGCATTTCGACGCGGCCGCCTGGGCGGGTTTCCTGGACCGGCTGCGCCATGCCTGCGTGGACGCCACCCAGGCCCCGGACTTCGAGGCCCTGGCCGCGGCCCTGCAGCCCGGCTCGGACCGCGTGTACTACCTGGCCACCGCGCCCAGCCTGTTCGTGGGCATCTGCGCCCACCTGCACGGCGCGGGCCTGGTCGATGCCCGCGCCCGGGTGGTGCTGGAAAAGCCCCTGGGCCACGACCTGGCCTCGGCGCAGCAGATCAACCACGACGTGGGCCGGTATTTTGCGGAACAGCAAATCTTCCGCATCGACCACTACCTGGGCAAGGAAACGGTGCAGAACCTGATGGTGCTGCGCTTTGGCAACAGCATTTTCGAGCCGCTGTGGCGCAGCCCCCATATCCGCAGCGTGCAGATCACCGTGGCCGAAAGCGTGGGTGTGGGCAGCCGCGCCGGCTTCTATGACGGCACGGGCGCCTTGCGCGATATGGTGCAGAACCACCTGCTGCAGTTGCTGTGCATCGTGGCCATGGAACCTCCGGTTTCGCTGGACCCCGACGCGGTGCGCGACGAGAAGCTCAAGGTGCTGCGCTCGCTGCGCCCCCTGTCCGTGGCCGACGTGGCGCGCGACACGGTGCGCGGCCAGTACAGCGCAGGCGCCTCGGACGGCGAGGCGGCCAAGGGCTACCTGCAGGAAGAAAACGTGCCCGAGGGCAGCGCCACCGAAACTTTCGTCGCCCTCAAGGCCCACATCAACAACTGGCGCTGGGCCAACGTGCCCTTCTTCCTGCGCACTGGCAAGCGCATGGCGGCACGGCAGTCCGAGATCGTGGTCGAGTTTGCCGACCTCCCCTTCACCATCTTCAACGACTCGCCGCACCGCTCGGTCAACCGGCTGATGATCCGCCTGCAACCCGAAGAGCACATCCAGTTGCAGATGATGGCCAAGGAGCCCGGCAGCGGCATGAGGCTGCGCCCGGTCAAGCTCGACCTGGATCTGCAGACCGCATTTGCCCAGCGCCGCGCCGAAGCCTACGAGCGCCTGCTGATCGACGTCATCAAAGGCCGGCTCACGCACTTCATGCGCCGCGACGAGCTGGAGGCCGCCTGGGCCTGGGTAGAGCCCATCCTCGAAGGCTGGAAGCAGCTGGGCGAGCGCCCCAAACCCTACACCGCAGGAAGCTGGGGCCCAGCGGCATCGTCGGCACTGATGGCCCGCGAAGGCTCGGCCTGGGTGGAAGAAGCCTGATGGCCGTGACCGAGCACCCGCACGCCACACCGCAGGCCGTGGCCGCGCACATTGCAGGCCTGCTGCACGCCGCCGTGGCCGCGCGCGGCCAGGCCAGCCTGGCGGTATCGGGGGGCAAATCGCCGGTGGCGCTGTTCGAGGCGCTGCGCACACAGGCGCTGGACTGGACGCGGGTGCACATCGTGCTGGTGGACGAGCGCGTGGTGCCGCACGGACACGCCGACAGCAACACCGCCTTGGTGCAGCGCCACCTGCTGCAAGGCCCGGCGGCCGCAGCGCACTGGACACCGTTTTTCGACGCCCCGCCGCCCGATGGCAGCCCCACGGCGCTGGACGCCCTGGTGCACAGCGCCAGCGCGCGCCTGGCCGCCCTGCCCTGGCCGCTGGACGTGGCAGTGCTGGGCATGGGGGAGGACGCGCACACCGCATCGCTCTTTCCGGGCGCGGCGGGCTACCAGCACGCCATCACCACTTCCGAACGGCTGGCCTGGGTGGTGCCCGCCACCGCTGTGCATGCACGCATCACCTTGAGCCTGCAGGCCCTGCTGGCAGCACGTGAGCGGGTGCTGCCGCTGGGCGGCGCCGCCAAGCTCGCGGTATACCGCCGCGCATTGCGGCAGGCCGACCCGGCGCTGCCCATCTCCCTTGTGCTGACCCCCACGCAGGCGCCGACAAGCGTCTGGATCGGATAAGACCATGAACGCCCCTTTGTTCGCCCCCTTGAACGACACCGTCGAGCGCGTCACCCGGCGCATCACTGAGCGCAGCAGCGCCCTGCGCAGCACCTACCTGGCCACCATGCAGGCACAGGAGCGCAGCCACAGCACGCAGCGTGCGGGCATGGGCTGCGCCAACATGGCCCACACCACGGCCGCACTGCCCGCAGCCGACAAGCTGGTGATCCACGCCGAACGCGCGCCGCACGTGGGCATCATCAGCGCCTACAACGACATGCTCTCGGCGCACCAGCCCTACGAGCCCTATCCCGAGCTGCTGCGCCGCCACGCGCGCACCCTGGGGGCCACCGCACAGATGGCCGGCGGCGTGCCCGCCATGTGCGACGGCATCACGCAAGGGGCGCCAGGCATGGAGCTGTCGCTGTTCTCGCGCGACGTGATCGCCATGGCCACCGCCGTGGGCCTGTCGCACCAGGTGTTCGACGCCGCACTGCTGCTGGGCGTGTGCGACAAGATCGTGCCCGGCCTGTTCATGGGCGCGGCGCAGTTCGGCCACCTGCCGGCCGTGTTCGTGCCCGCAGGGCCCATGGTCAGCGGCCTGTCCAACGACGCCAAGGCCCAGGTGCGCCAGCAGTACGCCCAGGGCCTGGTGGGCCGCGATGCGCTGCTGCAAAGCGAGGCCGCCGCCTACCATGCACCCGGTACCTGCACCTTCTACGGCACGGCCAACAGCAACCAGATGCTCATGGAAATCATGGGCCTGCACCTGCCGGGCGCGTCCTTCGTCAACCCCGGCACGCCGCTGCGCGAAGCGCTGACCAAAGCCGCGCTGGAGCGCGCACTGGCCCACACCGGCAAAACCGGCCAGCCCAGGGTGCGCCTGGCAGACATCGCCAGCGAGAAGACGCTGGTCAACGCCATCGTAGGCCTGCTGGCCACGGGCGGCTCGACCAACCACACCCTGCACCTGGTGGCCATGGCGCGCGCCGCAGGCATCGTGATCGACTGGGACGACTTTGCCGCGCTGTCGGCCGCCGTGCCGCTGCTGACCCGCGTCTACCCCAACGGCAAGGCCGACGTAAACCACTTCCACGCCGCCGGCGGCATGGGCTTCCTCATCCGCGAACTGCTCTCCGCCGGGCTGCTGCATGGCGACGTGCACACAGTGATGGGCCCGGGCCTGGCGGCCTACACGCAGGAGCCCTGGCTGAACAACGGCGTACTGGCCTGGCGCGACGCCCCCGCC
>CAZRFF010000141.1:0-1524 GCA_964599265.1 uncultured Simplicispira sp.
CGATTGGCGCGCCACCTCTTCCTGGCGCTGCAGGTTGGCCTGCACTTCGCGCAGTGTGGCCTGTGCCTGGGCCTGGCGCGCATGGGCCGATGCCAGGGCCGCACGCGAGCGCAGCACCTGCGCCGAGAGTTTGGCCGTATCCAGCTCCACCAGCACCTGGTCTTTGCGGATGCGGTCGTTCACATCCACCAGCACATTGCGCACGGTGCCCGACAGTTCGCTGCCCACGTTGACCGAGCGCGTGGGCTGCAGCGTGCCATTGGCCAATACGCTGAGCGTGATGGTGCCGCGCTGCACGGTTTCGGTGACGTACTGCGGGGCCTGCGCGCCGCGCCGCTGCTGCAGCCACGCACCCGTAGCTGCCGCCAGCACAGCCACACCCACGCCAGCCCACACCAAACGCCGCAGCCATTGGCGGCGCGGGCGCTCAGCCCCCAGCAAGGTTTGCACGTCGGTGGGCGTGGCGCTGCCCGAAGCGGAAGAAGGTGGGGTGGTGGTCGGTGCGGTCATGGATGCAGGTGTGCGGTGGGCCATGCCTGCACGGCATTGCAAGCACGCACCACCCGTGGATAACAGCGCCCATTGTGCCCAGGGTATGCCACCCGGGCGCAAAGGCGGTGTCAAGCCCGTGTAAAGCGGCCTTGGGTTCAGTGTTGCTGGCGTGCCAGCGCGCGCATGGCCTGCTGCGCGGGGCGCTCCATGCAGCGCGCCAGCCAGGCCGATGTGGCGGGGAAGGACTCCAGCAGCGCGCGCGCCGGTTTGACCCAGCCCACCACGCTGGCGGTGCACAGATCAGCCACGGTGAAGCGCGCAGACGCGAGGTAATCCTGGCCTCGCGCCGCCTGCTTTTGCAAATGCTGTTCCAGCACGCGCAGGGGTACTTGCAGGCGTTTTTCCGCTGCATCGGCCAATGCGGGCTTGCGCTGCTCGGCCGGCATGGCCAGGCGGTGCATGAGCACGGTCAGGGCATCGGCTTCGAGTTCGTTGACCGTCCAAAAACTCCAACGCAAAGCCTCGGCGTCTTCCTGCACATTGGCCGGAGCGATGTCGGAGCCATCGCCCTTGCCGTGGTGGCGCGCCAGGTACAGGGCGCAAGCCATGCTCTCCCACAGCACCACATCGCCCTCGGGCCGGCGATCGACCAGCACGGGGATATGCCCATTGGGGTTGAGGGCTAAAAATTCCGGCGTATGCGTGCCGCCGTTCTGGTAGAGCGTGGGTACGTGCTCAAACGCCAACCCCAATTCCGTCGCGGCCCACAAGGGGCGCACTGCGCGCGATGCGGCAATGCCGTAAATGGTCAAGGCCATGGTGTGTTGTCTCCTTTAAAAATCATTTTCTTTCCAGCCACCACTGGATGATGTACTTGGCCAAAAAGCCCGTAAATCCCACACCCAGCCCCATGAACAGCACAAAGGTACCAAAGCGCCCCGCCTTGGACTGCCAGGCCAAGTGCCCGATGATGAACAGCATGAACAGAATGAACGCGCCAATGCCGTAGGTGAGGAAAAACGCCGACAACTC
>CAZRFF010000141.1:1572-6056 GCA_964599265.1 uncultured Simplicispira sp.
TGGGAAGGGGGTGCCCAGCGCCGCCGCCAGCGCCGGTGGGGGGGTCGCGCTCGGGCAGCATGGAGGCATCGACCAGCTCTCGGTAGGCGTGCCAACTGGCATGGCCCAGCACGGGAACGGTCAGCGCCAGGCCCAGCATCCCGCTGGCCATGCCCAACAAGGTCAGCACCACGATGGCGACCGTCCACAGCGCCATGGTGGCAGGGTTGGCCAAAACGGTTTTCCAACTGGTCTCCACGGCCTGCCACAGGCCCACGCGCCGATCGAGCAGCAAGGGCATGGACACCACACTGGAAGCAAACATGGGCGCCGCCAGCAGGCTGCCCAGCAGCAGCCACAGCGCAAACAAACGGCTATCGGGCGCCAGCACCACAAAGTGCAAAAAATCTTGCGGCGAGCGCACCGGTTCACTGGCCAGCAGGGTGATGAGCGCCGCCGACACCAGCACCCAGCCCGTGCCCGCCAGCGCCAGCAACAGGCCAAAGCGCACCAGGCTCCAGTAGTCATGGTCCCAGCGGCTGCGGTGGTTGCGCTGCCAAAACAGCCAGGTGCGCAGCACCACGCGGGCATCGGCCGACTCGCCGCGCTCCAAAGCCCGGCTCAAGACATAAAACCCCGTGGCCAGCACGGGCGCCACCACCAGAAAACCTGACAACGCCCCCGCCAGCCACCAAAAATGCGAACCGCCAAAAGCCCACAGCAACGCGCTCAATCCGGCCAGCGCCAGGCCCTGGCCCAGGCTGGCCGTGCGGCAACGCCACAGGTCACGCCAACCCAGGGCCAACCAGGCCAAAGGCCGTGTGAAACGGATGGAACGCACCAAAGGCAAAGCGGCAGCGGGCTGGGACATGGCGGTGGCGGAAGGAAAATTTTTTCGAGAATACCCCAGCCATGAATCCCCTGTCTGCGCCAAGCTTGATGCGCGACAAAACCCCGCCCCCGGCGCCTGCGCAACAATCCCGGGTTGTGAAACCCCGCGCCCCCTCCTTCCTGCACCGCCGCCTGGGCATGGCCCTGGCGCTGCTGGCGCTGCTGGCCCAGTTCTGGATGGGGCAGGCGAGCACGGGGCACATGGCGCAAATGCTGGCCATGGCCGGGGGAGGCATCTGCTCGGCGCAGGCCGACCCCATGGGCAGCATGGCCGCGGCCGATAACGACGGCAACAGCCACCGGGTGGTCGATGCCTTCATGCATTGCCCGGTGTGTGCCGTAGCGGCCCTCAGCACCCTGGCCAACCACCACGGCCCCCTCATTGCCGCCCCTGTGCAGCACGCCATCGCCCCCTTGGGTGACGGGCAAACCCCGCCGCGCACACTGCGGCATACCCACTTGTACCCCCCTGCGCACGCACCGCCGCAGGCCTGATTTCTCTCTCTTGGTAACTGACCCGCAGCCCTGACGCTGCGGGTTGGCGCTTTGGCGTGCCCTTTTGCGCGGCTTGCCCCCTTTTTATCCCTTGTTCAGCATGCATTCCATCGTTCGTGCGCCCGTGCGCGCCCACCACCGCTTTGCCCTGCAACCCCTGTGCGCCCTGCTGGCCAGCCTGCCATTGGCAGCACTGGCGCAAGATGCCGCACTGCAAACCATCACCGTCAAGGCCGCCAAAGAGGCCGCCCCCACCTTGGCGACCAGCACCGTACCCGCAGAAGAAATCAACGCCGCACGCGCCAGCACCAGCGACACGGCCCGCCTGCTGCTGGGTCTGCCCGGCGTGAGCCTGTACAGCGCGGGGGGCGTTTCCAGCCTGCCCAGCGTGCAGGGCCTGGCCGACGACCGGCTGCGCATCCAGGTCGATGGCATGGATCTGGTGTCCGCCTGCGGCAACCACATGAACCCGCCCCTGTCCTACATCGACCCCGCCCGCGTGGGCAACGTGCGGCTGTGGGCTGGCATCACGCCCGTGAGCGTGGGCGGCGACAGCATTGGCGCCACCATCCAGGTCGATTCACCCGCCCCCGAATTTGCCGAACCCGGCCAGGGCCGCCTGCTCAAGGGCCAGGCGGGCACTTTCTACCGCAGCAACGGCAGCGGCTCGGGCCTGAACCTGTCAGCCACCTACGCCACCGAGCAGAGCAGCCTGCGCTACGACGGCTCCACGGCCCGTGCGGGCGACTACCACGCCGGCGGCGACTTCAAGCCCGCAGGCCCCGCCGCCAGCGACAAGCCCCAGCGCTGGCTGGCCGGTGATGTGGTGGGCTCGTCGAGCTACAAAACCCAAAACCACGCCCTGGCCTACGCACTGCGCAACGAAAACCACCTGTTCGAAATGCGCCTGGGCCTGCAGGACATGCCCTACCAGAACTTCCCCAACCAGCGCATGGACCTGACGGGCAACGACAGCCACCAGATCAACCTGCGCTACCAGGGCCGCTTTGACTGGGGCCGTTTGCAGGCGCGGGCCTACCACGAGAAAACACGCCACAGCATGAACTACGGCGAAGACAAGCAGTTCTGGTACGGCCCCCAAAACAACGTACCCGGCATGCCCATGGACACCGAAGGCAAGACCACCGGACTGCGCGTGCAGGCCGAACTGCCCCTGTCGGCACGCGACACCCTGCGCGTGGGCGGCGAGCTGCAAACCTACCGCCTGGACGACTGGTGGCTGCCCTCGGGCGGCGGCATGGCGCCCAACACCTTCTGGAACATCCGCAATGGCCAGCGTGACCGCACGGACGTCTATGGCGAATGGGAGGCCCGCTGGAGCAAAGAATGGCTCTCGCAAGTGGGCCTGCGCAGCAGCCATGTGCGCATGAACAGCGGCCCCGTGCAAGGCTACAACGACAGCTACGACATGGAGGCCAACGCCTTCAATGCCAAGAACCGCCAACGCACGGACAACAACCTCGACCTGGCCGCCCTGCTGCGCTACACCGCCAGCCCCAACGCCAGCTACGAACTGGGTTTTGCGCACAAAACACGCTCGCCCAACCTGTACGAACGCTACGCCTGGACGACCGGCGGCATGGCCATGCGCATGGTCAACCTGGTGGGCGACGGCAACGGCTACGTGGGCAACCTGGATTTGAAACCCGAAACTGCCAACACCCTGAGCGCCACCGCCGACTGGCACGACGCCACGGGCGAGCGCTGGGGCGTCAAGTTCACGCCCTACCTGACCTACGTGAACGGCTACATCGACGCCCAGCGCTGCGGCGGCGCCAGCGGGAGCATGTCGGCCTGCACCAACGCCAATTTGACCGCCCAAAACACCTTTGTGTACCTGCGCTACGCCAACGTGGACGCGCGCCTGCAAGGCTTCGACCTTTCGGGCTTTACCGATGTGGGCAAGAGCGCGCAGTGGGGCCAATTCACCCTGAGTGGCATGCTGAGCTACGTGAACGGCAAAAACCGCAACACGGGCGAGCCGCTCTACCACACCATGCCGCTCAACGCCCGCGTGGCGCTCACCCAGCGCAAGGGCGGCTGGAGCAGCACCGCCGAACTGCTGCTGGTGGACGCCAAAACCCGCGTCTCTGGCGTGCGCAACGAAATGCCCACCCCCGGCTACGGCCTGGTCAACCTGCGCGCCAGCTACGAATGGCAGCAAGTGCGCCTGGACTTTGGTATCGAAAACCTGCTTGACCGCCTGTACTACCACCCCCAGGGTGGCGCCTACCTGGGCCAAGGCCGCACCATGGCCGGCATCGCCGTGCCCTGGGGCGTGCGCGTGCCAGGCATGGGCCGATCGTTCAACGTGGGCTTGACGGTCAAGTTCTGACCTTGGGCGGGGCGCCGGGGCAGCGGCGCCTCAACCCTGGAACACCGCCGTATCGCCAGGGCGGCGCAGCATTTTGTTGACCTCGTCCTGGTGCAGCTCTTCAGAGACGATCATTTCGCGCGCGTACTCTTCCAGCAAGATGGAATCGCCTTCGGCAATTTTCAGCAGGTCGTAGTACGCCGCCAGGGCGGTCTTCTCGTGCTCCAGGCTCTCGCGCAGGATGTCGCCAATATCGTGCTGCTCGGTCTCCAGCAGCGGCCCGATCTTGAGCGACGGGTGCCCGCCCAGCAGGGTCACCAACTCGCCCGCCTTGTGCGCATGGGCCAGGCTCTCATCGGCATTGCCTTTGAGCCAGGACACAATGGGTATGCGGTTATAGCCATACACCATCAGCGAATAGTGCGTGTACTTGACCACGCCGGCCAGCTCCAGCTCCATGATGCGGTTGAGGGCATCAATGGCGGTTTTCTTTTTTGCATCATCCATGGCTCACTCCTTTTGCTTTGCAACACGGTGGCGACGGCGCCCACCGTCTCTATTGTCTGCCGATTCGGCTTTTGCAGCAGGGCCGCACAGCAAGTGAAGACTTGCCAGGAGTGCGGATTTTGAATTCTGTAAGTTCCCCGCCCTCCCGAGTTCGACATTTTCACCACGCGAAAAACATTGCGCTGGCTGCATCCAAAACGCTGTATCAACTCCGGTACCAACGCATGGCGCTGCAAAGACCTCGGAGCTTTTTGCGACGACTGCCTGCAGCATCGCC
>CAZRFF010000142.1:0-6038 GCA_964599265.1 uncultured Simplicispira sp.
GGCCAGCGAATCAACCCCGCCGCCCAGCGCTGTGGATGCCCTGGCCGCCGAGCAGCAGGCCCGCCAGCGCGAAGAGCTGAACATGCTCTACGTGGCCATGACGCGCGCCAAGCACTGCCTGGCCATCTCGTCCGTGCAGCCCGCCACGCCAGCGCCCGGCAGTTGGTGGAATCGCCTGGCGCCGCTGATGGAAGAGGTAGAAAGCGTGCCCGCCGCCGACGCTACTGAAGAAACTACACACGACCAATTCACGCTGGCCGAGTTGCCCCCGTACCACGCTACGCCGGTGGAGGCCGAGCCCGAAACGGCCCCCTCCACCCCCGCCAGCCGCCAGGGCGAAGCCATGCACCAACTGCTGGAACAAGCAGGCGTGGCCGGGCCCCCCCTGTCCGACCTGCGCACCCACGGCTGGCCCGCCGCCCGCATGGCCCGCCTCGCGCAAGACTTCGACATCCCCCCCGACGCAGCCCGCCAGGCCGCCGCCACCGCCCAGCGCATCCTGGCAGGCGAGGGCGCCTGGGCCTGGGATGCCGCCGCCGTGGCCCTGGCCGTGAACGAGGCGCCGCTGATGTACCAGGGGCAAAGCCTGCGCCTGGACCGCCTGGTGCGTCTTCACGCGCCGCGCGAGGGTGCGCGCTGGTGGGTGCTGGACTACAAGAGCGCCGCCCAGCCCGAGCGCCAGCCCCAGCTCATCGCCCAGTTGCAGCGCTACCGCGCGGCCGTGCAGGCCCAGGTGCCGGGTGAGGCGGTGGGTGCGGCGTTCCTGAGCGGGGAAGGGCGGCTTGTGCGGGTGCCCGAAGGGGAGGATGCTCCGGCGCCCGCTGCGCGGCCCCTGGTGGCGCCGGCACAGGGCACGTTGTTCTGATGGGGCCGTTGCACAAAATGATGTATCTGGTCTATCCCCTTTGCACGTTGCTGGTCTGGCTGGCATTGGCTGTGGTGACCCAGGGGTTCGTGTTTGTCGATGTCCAGGAACTGATCCTGCTATGGGTGCCTGGATGGCTTCTCTACAACAGAGTAGTTGGTGTCGTGGCTGATTCGGGTTCTGTTCTTCGGCAGGCTGTGAGGCTCGGAAGTATTTTGGCCGCGCTTGGGCTCTTGTGGGTGATGGTTTCTGCGCTACTGTGGTCAGTGTTTTCTTTTGGTTTTGGTATTTATCCGACATTGCGGGGGTGGGCGGTGGCTTCTGTCGCCTATTTCCTGGTCAGTGTCCTTGCTTTTTGGGCAGGTCGAAGATTGGCCAGAATGTGAGGGGCGCATTGCTGCCGATGCCCGTGGCCTTGCGCTCTAAAACCTGGCCCGGCCAGCAATGTGCCCAAGATATCGGCAGCCCCGGCCTTTGCCGGTCAAGCGCGCTTTGGGCCACTGTGTTTGATGCCTCGCACTTGGTGGGATGATCGGTGCATGTCCGATGTATCCACCGACTCCCAGGGCGCCAGCCTTTCCCCCCAGCGTTGCGACGCCGCCGTCATTGGCGCCGGCCCGGCCGGCCTGATGGCCGCCGAAGTGCTGTCCCAGGCGGGCCATGCAGTGCATGTGTTCGACGCCATGCCCTCGGCAGGGCGCAAATTTTTGCTGGCCGGCAAGGGGGGGCTCAACCTCACGCATTCCGAGCCTTTCGATGATTTTGTGGCGCGCTACGGTGAGCGGCGTGCGCAGATCGAACCGTTGCTCCAGCATTTTGGTGCGCACGAGTTGCGGGCCTGGGCCCAGAGCCTGGGGGTGGAGACTTTTGTGGGCACCTCGGGCCGGGTGTTCCCCAGCGACATGAAAGCGGCGCCCTTGCTGCGCGCCTGGCTGCACCGGCTGCGGGGCCAGGGCGTGCAACTGCACATGCGCCACCGCTGGCTGGGCTGGGGTGCCGATGGGGCGCTGCGCTTTGCCACCCCCCAGGGCGAACAGGCCGTGCAAGCCCGTGCCGTGGTGCTGGCATTGGGGGGCGCCAGTTGGCCCCAGCTCGGGTCGGATGCGGCCTGGGTGCCCTGGCTGGCCGACAAAGGGGTGGCCTTGGCCCCTTTGCAACCGGCCAACTGCGGTTTTGACGTTCCCCGCGTCACGGCGCCCGTGGGCGAGACGCGGCGGGCCTTCTTTGGTGAATGGCTGGGCCGCCACCCCGCGCCCGCCGTGGGCTGGACGCCTTTTTTTACTGAACGCTTTGCAGGCCAGCCCTTCAAATCGGTGGCGCTGGCGTTCACCGACAGCCAGGGGCGCCGTTTTGCGCGGCGGGGTGAATTCGTGGCCACGGCCACGGGCGTGGAGGGCAGCCTCATTTACGCCGTCTCCAGCCTGCTGCGTGACGAAATCGCGGCCCACGGCCACGCCACCTTCCACCTCGATTTGCTGCCTGACCACAGCACGGAGCGCGTCTTGGCGGAAGTGCGCCACCCACGCGGTGCGCGCAGCCTGGCCAGCCACCTCAAGGGGCGTTTGGGGCTTGATGGCATCAAAGCGGCCATCTTGCACGAACAGCTGGGCAAAGAGGGCATGAACGATCCTGAGCGCCTGGCGCAGGCTATCAAGCAACTGCCTATCACCCTGGTGGCGCCCCGGCCCGTGCAAGAGGCCATCAGCACCGCCGGAGGGGTGCGCTGGGAAGCGCTGGATGCAAGGCTCATGCTGCAAGCCCTGCCCGGGGTTTTTTGCGTGGGCGAAATGCTCGACTGGGAGGCCCCCACGGGCGGCTATCTGCTCACAGCCTGCTTTGCCACGGGCCGCGCAGCAGGCCAGGGCGCCGTGCACTGGTTGCAACAACCATAGCGCTCTGGCGACGGAAGATGCCCTGGGCCGGGCAGACAGCGGGCCGCCTTGCTACACTCATACCCATTGCTACCCCACGCTCCATAAGCTCCCCATGAACTCAATCTCGACGGTCGTTTTTGCCGATCTGACGGGCAGCACCAGCCTGTACGAAACGCTGGGCAATGAGCGTGCCGCAGCCTTGGTATCGCGCATGACGCAGTGGATTGGCGAAGCCATCCAGTCCCACGATGGGCGGGTGGTCAAAAAACTGGGCGATGGGGTGCTGGGGGTGTTTGCCAGTGCCAACCAGGCCGTCACCATGGCGGGCGAGCTGCAGCGTGCCCACCAAATCAATTTGCAGCGCTGGCCTGCCCCGGTGCAAACCGAAATTCGCATTGGCGTGGCCTGCGGAGAGGTGCTCCTGGTGGCGGGAGACTGCTACGGCGATGCCGTGAACGTGGCCTCGCGCCTGTGCGAGAAGGCCGGGCCCAGCGAGATCTGGGCCAACGACGTGGCGGCGGTGGACGCCGGCGTGGTGCCCGGCGTGCGTTTCCGCAAGCTGGGCATGTTCGAGATCCGTGGCAAGAGCGAAGCGCAAATGGTGTTCCAGGCCGAATGGCGCGACGAAGAATCCACCAGCGAAATGATGACCATGCAAGCGGGCCTGGCCAGCGCAGTGGCTCCCCTGGAGAGCTTGCTGGGCAAAATCCAGATCCGCTGGGCCGACCAGAATCTGGACTTTTCCTCCCAACAAATGCCCGTGCAAATTGGCCGTGCCAGCGCCATGCAGGTGTGCGTGTCCGACCCCCGTGTGTCGCGCATGCATGCGCGCATCGACTGGCACCAGGGGAGTTTTAGCCTGACCGACCAAAGCAGCTTCGGCACCTGGGTGCGTTTCGATGCCGGCGACACGGCCGTACCCCTGCGCCGTGAATCCTGCTTGCTGCATGGCAGCGGAAAAATCGCCCTGGGCATGCCCTTTGAGGCAGGTGCCCCCGTGCTGCTTTTTGAAGTGATCGGCAACCAGATGCGGTTGGGCGGGTAGCGATCCAGGGGGTGCTGACGCTCCCCGACGAAAGGAACACCATGCTCGATGGTTTTCTCAAAATACTGGGCCTGGGTGGCGGCGCGGCGGCCAGCCCCGGCATCGTGCCGCCCAAACACATGGCGCAGTGGGCGCAGGCCCAAGGATGGCATTACGCGGCAGACGGCGCGGCAGGCGGGTACAGCCTGCAAGGCAACTGGCTGGGCCAGCGTTGGCGCCTGGCGAGTGGCGCGCCCACGCGCGACTACATTGCGGGCACAGAGCTGCACATCAGCGCCGAACTGCCCATTGCCCCATCGGCCTGCTGCATGCTCATCAACCGCAGCCTCAAAAGCCATTTGGAAGCGCGCGTATACGGCGCCATCACCGACACCCTGCAAACAGCGGTCAATGACGAATTACCGCAAGAATGGCGCTGGCTCTCCATCCACGCGGATTTGGCCTGGCCGCAATTGCCCGCGTCGTTCCGGGCCTGCTTTGCCGTGCTGGGGGCGGAGTTGGGCACAGCCCAGCGCTGCGTGAATGCCGCCGTGGTGGCGCAGGCCATGCAAGAAGGGCAGGCCGCAGCGCCGGGGATGGTGCCCTTGGTGCTCATGCTGGACGAAGGGCGGCTGAGCCTGCGCATGCAAACGGCGGCCTACCACCTGCCCGATGTGCAATACGCGCTGGGCTTGTTCTGCATGCTGGGGCAGGTGGCCATGCACCACCTGCCATGGCCACCGCCAGAATCCCAATTGACCACCGAGCCGCCCGAGGGTTGACGCCAGGCGGCCCTGCGCCCCACCCACGGCGGCGCGCGCAGGGTGTCAGGCTCAGTGGCGCGGCTTGGCGGGCATGTGCTTGCCCAATTCCCACTTGGCAATGGAGTTGCGGTGCACCTCGTCCGGGCCGTCGGCAAAGCGCAGGGTGCGCGCCTGGGCGTAGTTGAAGGCCAGCGGGAAATCATCGCTGATGCCGCCACCGCCGTGCACCTGGATGGCCCAATCGATCACCTGGCAGGCCATGCTGGGGGCCACGACCTTGATCATGGCGATTTCGGTCTTGGCCACCTTGTTGCCCACGGTGTCCATCATCCAGGCCGCCTTGAGCGTGAGCAGGCGGGCCATGTCGATCTTGCAGCGTGCTTCGGCAATGCGCTCTTGCGTCACGGTCTGTTGGGCCAATGGCTTGCCAAACGCCACACGGGCAATGGCGCGCTGGCACATCAGTTCCAGCGAACGTTCGGCCAGGCCGATCAGGCGCATGCAGTGGTGGATGCGGCCCGGGCCCAGGCGGCCCTGGGCAATCTCGAACCCACGGCCTTCGCCCAGCAAAATATTGCTGGCAGGCACGCGCACGTTCTCAAAAACGACTTCGGCGTGGCCGTGGGGCGCATCGTCGTAGCCAAACACGTTGAGCGCACGCACGATTTTGACGCCGGGGGTGTCGGCAGGCACCACGATCATGCTCTGCTGCGAATGCTTGGGCGCTTCGGGATCGGTCTTGCCCATGGTGATGAGCACCTTGCAGCGCGGATCCATGGCCCCCGATGTCCACCACTTGCGGCCGTTGATGACGTATTCGTCGCCCTGGCGCTCGATGCGCGTTTCGATGTTGGTGGCATCGCTCGACGCCACCTCGGGCTCGGTCATGGCAAAGGCGGAGCGGAACTTGCCCTCCAGCAAAGGCTTGAGCCAGGCGGCCTTGATGGGCTCGGAGCCGTAGCGGGCGATGGTTTCCATGTTGCCCGTGTCGGGTGCGGAGCAGTTGAACACCTCGCTGGACCACAGCACGCGGCCCATGATCTCGGCCAAGGGGGCGTATTCGGCGTTGGTCAGCCCTGCGCCGTGGTAGCCCGATGCTTCGGCCGTGTCCACCGGCAAAAACAGGTTCCACAGGCCGGCCGCCTGGGCCTTGGGCTTGAGGTCTTCAATGACCGGCAGCGGCGTCCAGCGCTTGCCGGCGGCCGTGTTGGCGGCCAGTTGCTCGGCGTAGGTTTTTTCGGCGGGATAAATGTATTCATCCATGAACTTGAGCAAGCGCTCGCGCAGTTCCTTGGTTTTGGGGGAGTAGTCAAAGTCCATGGGTTCTCCTAAAAAGACAATGGTGAAACAGGGGCGGGCTCAACTGCGCTGGGCAAACGACCAGGCCAATTGCGCCAGGGGTTTTGCGCCTTCGCCCGAAGCCTTGGCCTGCGCACTGGAGGCCGTGCCCGCCTCCACGCGCTTGGCAATGCCCTGCAGGATGGCGGCCAGGCGGAACAGGTTGTAGGCCA
>CAZRFF010000143.1:0-6028 GCA_964599265.1 uncultured Simplicispira sp.
GGCGGTGAATCCGGGCTCGCCGGGGCCGGGCTGGCCAAGGCCGGCGCCATAGAGCAGGCCTTGGGGGTTGTCGCTCACGCTGGCGGCCACGCGGCCGGTCTGGCGGGCAGCGCGGCCGGTTTCGTCGGCGGCGCGGTCGATGCGCGGCAGGGTGCTGGTGCCAAAGCGGTCCACTGCCTGGGAGAGGCTTTGGGCGGCACGCTGGGTCTGCTCCAGCACACCGCCGGGTGCGCTGATGCCTTCGGCCGCCTGGTGGATTTCGGTGGCCATGCCAGAGACCTTGTTGCCCGCCTGCTGCAGTGCTTGCAGGGCGGCAGAGGTGTCGCGCGCCAGGCCGGGCAGGGCTGCCAGGGCGGGGTCCAGGCGCAGGCGCACCGAGGCATCCAGCCGCTGGCTCAGGGTGTTCACGCTGCCGGCGGCCTGGCTGAAATGGGTCAGCGTTTCGCGCAGCAGGCGCTGGTTGTCGTCCGACAGCACCTGGTTGATGCGCTCGGTGGCTTCTTGCAGCTTGCCCAGAATGACCGGGCCCTGGTCGAACAATTGCGAGAACGGCGAAGTGCGCAGCGGCAGGCGCGGCAGGCCGCTGGCGCCCACGGGCAGCTCGGCATGGGGGTCGTCGTCGTCATCCAACTGCACATAGGCCAGGCCCGTCACGCCCTGGTAGCCCAGCATGGCGTAGGTGGTGGCCGAAATGGGGGCATCCACCTGCACGGCAATGCGGATGAGCACATTGCCCGTGGC
Source organism: uncultured Simplicispira sp. (assembly GCA_964599265.1). GTDB lineage: Bacteria > Pseudomonadota > Gammaproteobacteria > Burkholderiales > Burkholderiaceae_C > Simplicispira. Next base: position 742 of record CAZRFF010000143.1, read on the forward strand.
CTGGTTGTCAAAGCCGATGGAGATCACCCGCCCCACCGAAACGCCCTTGTAGCGCACGGCGGCCTGGGGCTGCAGTCCGCTGACGGCCTCGCGGCTGGAGAGCTCGTAGTTCTGGTAGCTGCCGCGATCGCGCGTGAGCCACACGCCCAGGCCAATGACCAGGGCGGTGACCAGCAGCACAAAAATGCCAGCGGCAAAGGCATGCGATTTGTTTTCCATCAATGCTCCTGCACGGGGGTGGGTGGGGCCATGGCCCGGCGCCCCCGTTCGCCCTGAAAGTATTCGTGGATAAAGGGGTGGTCGAACTGCACCACGCGTTCGGGCGTGTCGGCCACGATGACGCGCTTGTCGGCCAGCACGGCCACGCGCGTGGCCAGGGCAAACAGGGTGTCCAGGTCGTGCGTCACCATCACCATGGTCAGGCCCAGGGCGGCGTGCAGCTCGCGCACCAGGGCGCAGAATTCGTCCGAACCGTTGGGGTCCAGCCCGGCCGTGGGCTCGTCCAGCAGCAGCAGCGGCGGGTCCATGATGAGCGCCCGCGCCAGCGCTACGCGCTTGATCATGCCGCCCGACAGGTCTGCCGGCATGCGCGTGGCGTGCTCGGGCTTGAGGCCCACCATTTGCAGCTTGACGACGGCCGCATCGCGCACCACGCCACGCGGCAAAGTGCCCAGTTCGTTCAAGGCAAAAGCCACGTTGTCCAGCACGTTGAAGGCCGAATACAGCGCTCCGTGCTGGAACAGCATGCCCACGCGGCTGGCGGCGCCATCGCCCCCCATCTCTTCGGCCGGGCGGCCCAGCACCGTCACGCTGCCGCGCGCCGGGTGCAGCAGGCCCAGCATCTGGCGCAGCAGCACCGTCTTGCCCGTGCCCGATCCGCCCACCAATGCCAGAATTTCGCCCTTGCGCACAGACAGGTTCAGCCCCTGGTGCACGGCAAAGGCTTCGCTCCCCCGGCCAAACACGGTGGACAGGTCGCGGATGTCAACAATGGGCTGCTCGTCTGCCATGCTCAAAAGCCCACGTTCTTGAAGGCCACGGCAAACACCGCGTCCACGATGATGACCACCGTGATGGATGTGACCACCGAGGCCGTCGTTCCTTCGCCCAGGCTCTGCGTGTTGGGCTTGACGCGCAAACCCCAGTGGCAGCCGATGAGCGCAATCAGGGTGCCAAACACCACCGATTTGGACAGCGCCAAATTCAGGTGCCCAATGCTCACGGCAGCGGGCATGGCGTGGTAGAAGTAGGCGGGTGAAATGCCCAGCGTCAGTTCAGATGCCAGCACACCGCCCGCCAGGGCGCACAGCGTCGTCCACACGCATACCAGGGGCATGGCCAGCGCCAGCGCCAGCGCGCGCGGCAGCACCAGCCGGAAACTGTGGGGGATGCCCATCACCCGCATGGCGTCCAGTTCCTCGGTCACGCGCATCACGCCAATCTGCGCCGTAATGGCCGATCCCGAACGCCCCGCCACCAGGATCGCCGCCAGCAGCGGCCCCAGCTCGCGGATCAGCGCCACGCCCAAAATGTTGACGATGAACGTCTCGGCGCCAAACTGGCGCAGCTGCAGCGCCGTCAGGTAGGCCAGCACCACCCCAATCAAAAAACCCACCAGCGCGGTGATGGGCAGCGCCATGGCACCCATGCGAAACAGGTGGCCCGATACATCGCGCCAAGGCCCCCGGCGCGGTGCGCGCAAAAGGCGCCCGGTATCCAGCACCAGTTGCCCCACCATGAGCAGCAGGTGGTTGGCATGGTCCATTGCGTGCAGCACCAGCACGCCCAGGCGGTCAATCTGGTCGGCCAGGCGCCAGGGCGTTGCAGGGGGCGCAGGCACCGTGAGCTGGGCCACGCGTTCCAGCATGGCGCGCTGCGGCGTGTGCAAAAGCAGGCGGGTCGGCCAGGTGTGGCCCCAGTGGGTCCACAGCAGCTGCGCGCCCACATGGTCCAGCCACTGCAAAGACCGCAAATCCCAAGTCAGTGGGGCCTGTGCGGGCGCCGCGGCCAGTTGCCGGTCCAGCGCCAGCCACTGCGGGCGCTGGCCCAATTCGGCCGCGCCCCAGCGCCCCTGCAGTACGGCGCAGGGGCCATCGGGCGTATCGCAAAAATCGATGCGGGGGGCGGGATCGGACATGGCAGTGGCACGGGCAGCGCAGGCCCGTGAGCTGCGCAGTATCATTAAAAAACCGACCCAGGGCAATACCGGTTTACGCAAAGCGCTCTATTTTCAATAGCATTTGTCCACTCTGCAACACCCCAGGCGCCTGTCCATCGCACAATAGCCGCTTCAAGGCCCCGTTCCGAGGCGCCAGCCAGCCCCATTCACAGAGACACCATGAGCGACACCACCTTCGACTACATCATCATCGGCGCTGTTACGGCCGGTTCCCTGCTGGCCAACCGCTTGAGTGCCGATAAAACCCGCCGTGTGTTGCTTCTAGAGGCGGGCCGCAAAGACGACTACCACTGGATCCACATTCCCGTGGGCTACCTGTACTGCATCGGCAACCCACGCACCGACTGGCTCTACCAAACCGAGCCCGATGCCGGCCTCAATGGCCGCCGCCTGCGCTATCCGCGCGGCAAAACCCTGGGGGGCTGCAGCAGCATCAACGGCATGATTTACATGCGCGGCCAGGCACGCGACTACGACCAATGGGCCGCCCTGACGGGCGACGACACCTGGCGCTGGAGCAACGTGCTGCCGGCCTTCCGCCGGCACGAAGACCACTGGCGCCTGGACCAGCCCGAAGGCGCGGACGAAACCTTCAAGGGCCTGCACGGCAGCAAAGCCACTGGCGGCAGCGGTGAATGGCGCGTAGAAAAACAGCGCCTGCGCTGGGACGTGCTCGACGCCTTCGCCCACGCCGCGCAGCAGGCGGGCATCCCTGCCACCGACGACTTCAACAGCGGCAACAACGAAGGCGTGGGCTACTTTGAAGTCAACCAAAAAGAAGGCTGGCGCTGGAACACGGCCAAAGCCTTCTTGCGCCCCACCTGCTATGGGCGCCCCAACTTTGAAATGTGGACCATGGCGCACGCTACGCGCCTCCTCATCGAAACGCAGGCCGACGGCAGCCGCCGCTGCACGGGTGTGCAGGTGTGGGACGGCATCGAAATGTGCACCGTGCACGCCACTTGCGAAGTGCTGCTGTGCGCAGGTGCGGTCAACTCGCCGCAGCTCCTGCAGCTCTCGGGCATAGGCCCGGCGCCCCTGCTGCGCCAGCATGGCATAGCCGTCGTGCACGACCTGCCCGGCGTGGGGGCCAACCTGCAAGACCACTTGCAAATTCGCTCGGTGTACAAGGTGCAGGGCGCCAAGACACTCAATACCCAGGCCAGCAGCCTGTGGGGCAAAGCCCAGATCGGCCTGCAATACGCCGTCAGCCGCAGCGGTCCCATGAGCATGGCGCCATCCCAGCTCGGGGCCTTTACCCGCTCCAGCCCGGACCAGCCCTGGCCCAACATCGAATACCACGTACAGCCCCTCTCGCTGGACGCATTTGGCGAGCCGCTGCACAGCTTTGCCGCCTTCACGGCCAGCGTGTGCAACCTCAACCCCACCAGCCGGGGCACGGTGCACATCCGCAGCGCCAATTACCAGGACGCCCCTGCCATCGCACCCAACTACCTCTCCACCCCCGAAGACCGCCAGGTGGCTGCCGACAGCCTGCGCACCACGCGCCGCATCGTGGCCCAGCCCGCGCTGGCACGCTACCAACCCGAGGAATACAAGCCCGGCGTGCAATACCAAACCGACGAGGAACTCACCCGCCTGGCCGGCGACATCGCCACCACCATCTTCCACCCCGTGGGCACGACCAAAATGGGGCGGGATGACGACCCCATGGCCGTGCTCGACGCGCGCCTGCGCGTGCGCGGCGTGGCCGGCCTGCGCGTGGTCGATGCCGGCGCCATGCCCTTGATCACCAGCGGCAACACCAACTCCCCCACCCTGATGGTGGCCGAGAAAGCCGCCGGCTGGATCCGCGAAGACCACCCCCGCTGACTCGGGAAATTACCTATGGGAGAGAGCGGCCTCCCCCGTTACATTACCTCCACTCGAAAGCGCTGCAACTGCGCCAAGCGGGGGGCCGGGGAGACATACCGCCACCAGAACCACAAGCATTGATTCACAAAGCGCCCGACGAGGCGCTAGTCCTTTGACCAACGCCAGCACTGCTGGCGTTTTTTTTTGGCGCCTCCCGCATGGGCGCGCACCTGCGCAGCAATCCCCTGGCCCAGCAGCCTGGTGTGGTGGGTGCGAAAATGCCCGCCATGGAATGGATACTGGTTTCCCTGGCCTCGTTGCTGGCCGGGTTTGTCGATGCGATCGTTGGCGGCGGCGGCTTGATCTTGCTGCCCGCGCTGTTTGCCACCTTCCCCACGGCCCCGCCGGCCACCCTGTTGGGCACGAACAAAAGCGCGTCCATCTGGGGCACGGCCATGGCCACCTGGCAGTACAGCCGCAAGGTGCAAATGCGCTGGCGGGCCATGCTGCCTGCGGCGCTGGCCGGGTTTGTCGGTTCCTTTGCCGGCGCCTGGGCGGTCACGGTGGTGTCGCCCGACTTTTTGCGCAAACTCTTGCCGTTGGTGCTGGTGGCCGTGCTGGCCTACACCTTGGCCAAAAAAGACCTGGGGCGCCACCATGTGCCGCGCTATGCCGAGCATGCCGAAACCGCAGTCGCTTGCCTCATCGGCCTGGGGGTGGGGGTGTACGACGGATTCTTTGGCCCTGGCACGGGCAGCTTTTTTGTGTTCTTGTTTGTGCGCCTGCTGGGTTACGACTTTTTGAACGCCTCGGCCGCAGCCAAGCTGCTCAACGTGGCGACCAACATTGCCGCGCTCATCCTCTTTACCGCCAAAGGCCATGTGTGGTGGCACTTTGCCGTGCCGCTGGCCGTGGCCAATGTGCTGGGCAGCGTCCTGGGCACGCACATGGCGCTCAAGCATGGCGCAGGATTTGTGCGTTGGATCTTTATTTTCGTGGTCAGTGTGCTGATTTTCAAGACAGGATACGACGGATTTTTGCGCTGAAATCTCAGGGTTCTCCATGATGGCGCTGACCAGGGGGGTGGCTTTTATAATCACGCCAGTTTGATGGTTCGCCTGCCCGGCACCCCTTGGAGCAGGCCTTATTTTTCCCGGCGCCGGCCCCGCGCTATCCGCAGGCCGGTTTTTTTTGTACCTGAAGACCCCGACAGGACACCCCATGAAATTTTTCAAATTGGTCGCTTCCGCCGTCGCACTGTGCGCCGCGTTTTCCGTGCAGGCGCGCACGTTC
>CAZRFF010000144.1:0-6008 GCA_964599265.1 uncultured Simplicispira sp.
CGGCAAGGCCGTGCGCTTTGACGAAAACGACGTGCGCCCCATGGGCCGCAACGCACGCGGCGTGCGCGGCATGATGCTTGAAGACGGCCAGAGCGTGATCGCCATGCTGGTGGCCGAGGACGAATCGCAAAGCGTGCTGACGGCCACCGAAAACGGCTACGGCAAGCGCACCAGCATCGTCGAATACACGCGCCATGGCCGGGGCACCAAGGGAATGATTGCCATCTCGCAGAGCGAGCGCAACGGCAAGGTCGTCGCCGCCACGCTGGTGCGCGCCGACGATGAAATCATGCTGATCACCGACACGGGGGTGCTGGTGCGCACCCGCGTGGCCGAAATCCGCGAGCTGGGCCGCGCCACGCAGGGCGTGACGCTGATCAACCTGGACGAAGGCGCCAAGCTCTCGGGCCTGCAGCGCATTGCCGAGAACGACGCCAGCCCCGCCGACGGGGACGAGACGGAAGCCTGATTGCTCTTGTTTTAATAGCTTCTTGCGCTTACTGAATAAGCGTTAGCGGCTTGTTTGATGCATAAAATGAATCGCCCCTACAACTTTTCCGCCGGCCCTGCCGCCATTCCTGAAGACGTGCTGGAGCGCGCCGCCGCCGAGATGCTCGACTGGCACGGCAGCGGCATGGGCGTGATGGAGATGAGCCACCGGGGCAAGGAGTTCATCAGCATTTACGAGCAGGCCGAAGGCGATCTGCGCAGCCTGCTGGCCGTGCCGGCGCAGTTCAAGATTTTGTTCATGCAAGGCGGGGGCCTGGCCGAAAACGCCATCGTGCCGCTCAACCTCTCGCGCGCGGCGACGGTGGACTTTGTGGTCACCGGCAGCTGGAGCCAGAAATCGCGCAAAGAGGCGGGCAAATACGCCGCCGAAGTGCATACCGCCGCCAGCGCCGAAGCGTCGAACTTCACCACCCTGCCCGCCCCTGCCACCTGGCAGCTCTCGCGCGGCGCCAGCTACGTGCACATTTGCAGCAATGAAACCATCCACGGCGTGGAGTTCCACGAGCTGCCCGACCTCCAGGCCCTGGGCTCGGATGCGCCCTTGGTGATCGACTGCTCCTCGCACATCGCTTCGCGCCCGGTGGACTGGAGCCGCGTGGGCCTGGCCTTTGCCGGCGCGCAAAAGAACATCGGCCCGGCGGGGCTGACCATCGTCATCGTGCGCGAGGATTTGCTCGGCCACGCCCTCGCCATCTGCCCCAGCGCCTTTGATTACAAAACCGTGGCCGACAACCAGTCCATGTTCAACACGCCGCCCACCTGGGGCATTTACATGGCAGGGCTGACCTTTGACTGGCTCAAGAACCAGCGCGAGGGCGACCTGACCGGCATTGCCGCCATGCAGGCGCGCAACATCGCCAAGGCGCAACTGCTGTACGACTTCATCGACGCATCGGATTTCTACGTCAACAAAGTGGCGGCCAACTGCCGCTCGCGCATGAATGTGCCGTTCTTTTTGCAAGACGAAAGCCGGAACGACGCCTTTTTGGCCGGCGCCAAAGCGCGCGGCCTGCTGCAGCTCAAGGGCCACAAGTCCGTGGGCGGCATGCGCGCCAGCATCTACAACGCCATGCCGCTGGCAGGCGTGCAAGCCCTGGTCGATTACCTGCGCGACTTTGCGCGCGAACAGGCTTAAAGAATTTCCACACCCATGACCCAGCCCCAAGCCTCCCCCGATCTGGCCAGCCTGCGGGTGCAGATCGACAACATCGACCAGCAACTGCTCACGCTCTTGAACCAACGCGCCCTGGTGGCCGAGCGCGTGGGTGAGGTCAAAAAGCGCGAAGGCACGCCCTTTTTCCGCCCCGACCGCGTGGCCCAGGTGATAGAAAAAATCACCGCCGCCAACCCCGGCCCGCTCAAGGGCGCGCATGTCTCGGCCATCTGGCGCGAGATCATGTCGGCCTGCCTGGCGCTCGAATCGCCCCAGCGCGTGGCCGTGCTCGGGCCAGAGGGCACGTTCTGCGAGCAGGCCGCGATTGAATACTTCGGCGGCGCGGCCGATTTGATGTACTGCAACAGCTTTGACGAGGTCTTCCATGCCACGGCGGCGGGCAGTGCGCAGTACGGCGTGGTGGGGGTGGAGAACTCCAACGAGGGCGTGGTCACGCGCTCGCTCGACATGTTTTTGCACACGCCCTGCCATGTGGTGGGCGAGGTCAGCCTGCTGGTGCGCCACAACCTGCTGCGCCAGACCAACGCCATCGAAGGCATCGAGGCCGTGCTGGCGCACCCGCAAGCGCTGGCGCAATGCCAAAGCTGGCTGTCCAAGCACCTGCCGCACGCCGAGCGCCGCCCGGTATCGAGCAACGCCGAAGGCGCGCGCCTGGCGGCCACCAACCCCGCCTGGGCCGGCATTGCCAGCGAACGCGCCGCGCAGCAGTACGGCCTGCACGTGGTGGCGCACGCCATCCAGGACGAAGCCTACAACCGCACGCGCTTTGCCGTCATCTGCCTGCCGCACACGCTGGCGACGGCACCGCCCAGCGGGCATGACTGCACCAGTATCATCGTCTCAGTGCCCAACCGGCCTGGGGCAGTGCACGACCTGTTGGTGCCGCTCAAGAACCACGGGGTTTCCATGACGCGCTTTGAGTCGCGGCCAGCACGCACAGGCCAATGGGAATATTATTTTTACATCGACATCCAAGGCCATCCAGCGCAGCCGCATGTGGCGGCTGCGCTGGAGGAACTGCGTGGGCTCAGCGCCTTCTACAAGGTGCTGGGTACCTACCCCGTGGCCGGATGAGGAGTTGCCATGTTTGAACAACTCGGACTGATTGGTTGCGGCCTGATGGGCGGCTCGTTTGCCCTGGCCATGAAAAAAGCCGGACTGGTGCAGCGCGTGGTGGGCTACAGCAAATCCCCCACCACCACCGAACGCGCACGCCAGTTGGGCGTGATCGACGTCGAGGCCCCTTCGGCCCTGCTGGCTGTGGCAGGGGCCGACATCGTGCTGCTGGCCGTACCCGTATCGGCCACGGAGGCCACGCTCAAAGCCATTCGCCACCTGGTCACGCCGCAAATGCTCATCATGGACGTGGGCTCCACCAAGGCCGATGTGGTGCTGGCCGCAGAAAATGCCTTGCGCGAAAAGGTGGGCTCTTTTGTGCCGGCCCACCCCATCACCGGACGTGAAGTTTCGGGCGTGGAACACGCCGAGGCAGGGCTGTACGAGGGGCGCCAGGTCATCCTCACGCCGACCGAGCGCACGCTCACCGCCCAACTGGCGCGTGCTCAGGAGCTTTGGTCGCAACTGGGCTGCCGCGTGACCAGCATGTCGCCCGAAGCGCATGACGCTGCTTTTGCCGCCGTCAGCCACCTGCCCCACCTGCTGGCCTTCTCGCTGGTCAACAGCATCACCGGACAAACGCAGGCCGACGATTTCTTATCGCTCGCCGGCCCGGGATTCCGGGATTTCACCCGCATTGCCGCGAGCGACCCCAAGGTGTGGCGTGACATTTTTCTGTCCAACCGCGAAGAGCTGCTCAACCAGTCTGCGCTGTACCGGCAAACGCTGGAGCGCATGGAGCACGCCATGCGCCAGGGCGATGCCCAGGCCATCGAAGACATGCTGATTTTTGCCAGCGAAACCCGCAAGCACTGGCGCATGGGCGCCCAGCGCAAAAAATAAACCCTGCCCCTTGCGGCGCAACCCCCGGGCCATGGGCCCACGACCGCCATGTACAGCACCGCGTTCCTTGACCTGCCCCCCCTGCTCTCCGCCGGGGGCAGCGTACAACTGCCTGGTTCCAAAAGCATCTCCAACCGGGTGCTGCTGCTCGCGGCCCTGAGCGCCGGCACCACCACCGTGCACGACCTGCTGGCCAGCGACGATACCCGCGTCATGCTCGACGCCCTGCGCCAGCTGGGTTGCGCGGTCGAAGAAGACGGCGCTGCCCAGGTGCGCATCACCGGCCTGGGGGGGCGTGCGCCACAGTCGCCCGCCCGGCTTTTCTTGGGCAACGCCGGCACCGCCATGCGCCCGCTCACCGCCGCTTTGGCACTGCTGGGGGGCGAGTTCGACCTTTCGGGCATTGCCCGCATGCACGAGCGCCCCATCGGCGATCTGGTCGACGCCCTGCGCCAGCTCGGCTGCCAGATCGACTACCTGGGCAACCCGGGCTACCCGCCTTTGCGCATCGCCCAGGCAGGCGGTGTGCCCGCTTTATCGTTAGAAGCGCCCATCCGCGTGCGCGGCGATGTGTCCAGCCAATTTCTCACGGCCCTTTTGATGGCGCTACCGCTGGCCGCCGCGCAGCAGGATGTGGTGATTGAGGTGGTGGGTGAGTTGATCTCCAAACCCTACATCCACATCACCCTGGAACTGCTGGCACGCTTTGGCATCCGGGTGGCGCACGAGCACTGGCAGCGCTTCACCATCCCCGCAGGCAGCCGCTACCAATCGCCGGGCAGCATCCATGTGGAGGCGGACGCCTCATCCGCTAGCTATTTCATAGCGCTTGGCGCAATCGCAGCAAGCGCTGACAGCCAAAATGGCATCAAGATCCAGGGCGTGGGGCTGGATTCCATCCAGGGCGACATCCGCTTTGTAGACGCCGCCCGCGCCATGGGCGCGCACATCGAGGGCGGGCCCAACTGGCTGCGGATCGAACGCGGCAGCTGGCCATTGAAAGCCATCGACCTGGACTGCAACCACATCCCCGACGCCGCCATGACCCTGGCCGTGATGGCGCTGTACGCGACAGGAACGACCACCCTGCGCAACATTGCCAGCTGGCGCGTGAAAGAAACCGACCGCATCGCCGCCATGGCGTGCGAACTGCGCAAGCTCGGCGCCAGCGTGGAAGAAGGCGCCGACTTCATTCGCGTCACCCCCCCGGCCAACGCCGCCGATTGGCATGCCGCCAGCATCCACACCTATGACGACCACCGCGTCGCCATGTGCTTTTCGCTGGCCGCCTTCAACCCGGCGGGGCTGCCCGTGCGCATTGAAGACCCCCAATGCGTGGCCAAGACTTTTCCGGATTATTTCGAAGCCCTGTTCTCCGTGGCGCAGACCGGCGAGACCCACATCCCCGTGCTCTGCATCGACGGGCCCACCGCCTCGGGCAAGGGCACGGTGGCCGCAGCCGTGGCCGAGCGCCTGGGCTACCACTTTCTGGACTCCGGGGCCATGTACCGCATCGCCGCCCTGGCCGCACAGCGCGCAGGCCTGGCCATCCACGCCGACCATGCCACTGCCATTGCCGAACTGGCCCGCAGCTTACCCGTGCGCTTTGAAGCCGGTGCCATCTGGCTGGGCCAAGACAACGTGACCGAAGCCATCCGCACCGAAGAGGCCGGCATGAACGCCTCGCGCGTCTCCGCCCTGCCTGCCGTGCGCGAGGCGCTGGTGGACTTGCAACACCATTTCCGCCGCCTGCCGGGCCTGGTGGCCGACGGGCGCGACATGGGCACGGTGATTTTCCCTGGGGCCACGCTCAAGGTGTTCCTCACGGCCAGCGTCGAATGCAGGGCGCAAAGGCGGTACAAGCAGTTGATTTCCAAGGGAATCGACACTACAATCGACAGTCTTCGCGCCGACCTTGAGGCACGCGACCGCCGGGACCAGTCCCGCGCGGTGGCGCCCTTGAAGCCCGCGCAAGATGCCCTGCTGCTGGACTGCTCTGCGCTGTCGGTCGAACAGACCGTAGAACAGGTGCTCTCCTGGTGGCAGGCCCGTCGGCCTTTTGCGCGCACCGCACAGGACTGACAACACCAAGGCCCACGCCCCTCCCGCCGCGCGCCAGCGCACAGGGGGTGTGGATTTTGCAAACCAACCCGCGGCCCCTGCCGCACACCCAACCACCACGGTCAGCCTTTAGAAACTGCGGCAACGGTGCCGCCGTAAAACCTGTGCCGTGGCAAGGAAACACATGTCTGAATCTTTTGCCGCCCTGTTTGAAGAATCCCTGCAACGCACCGAAATGCGTCCGGGCGAAGTCATCACCGCCGAAGTCGTGCGCGTGGAACACAACTTCGTCGTCGTGAACGCT
>CAZRFF010000145.1:0-5992 GCA_964599265.1 uncultured Simplicispira sp.
TATTCGGGCACGTTTTTCAGGTGGCGCGGCCAGGGCAGCGTCTCCAGCATTTTGATGGTGGCGACGATGTGGTAGTTGATGGTGTCGCGCTCGGCCTGCGTGAGGGTGCCCGAGCGGATGGTGAGGTTGTCCATCTCCTCGTCGCTCAGGAAGCTGGTCTGCATGCCCTCGGGATTGCGCCATTGGTGCTGGGTGCCAATCGTGCGCACACGCAATTGGTCGGATTGCTGCATGGCTTCCACACCCTGGTTGCAGCGGCGCAAAAATTCGCGTTCTGCCGCCAGGGCTTTGAGTTCGCTTTGCAAGGTGGCTTTGACTGTGGCCTCGGCTTCGGCGTCCTGCACGGGGCGCAGGGCCAGCTTGGTGCGCAGGGCGTCGATTTCTGCATCGCGCTTGAGCACTTCAAAGCGGGTGTCGATCAGGCCGATGCGGTCGTAAATGGTTTGCAGCTTGGTGGCTTTGTCCACCACGTGCACGGGGGTGGTGATCTTGCCGCAGTCGTGCAGCAGGCCCGCCATTTGCAACTCGTAGCGGTCACGCTCGCTCATGTGAAAACCTGCCAGCGGCCCCGTGGTGGCGGCGTCTGCCGCTTCGGCCAGCAGCATGGTGAGGCTGGGCACGCGTTCGCAGTGGCCGCCGGTGTAGGGAGATTTTTCGTCGATGGCGACGTTGATGAGCTTGACGAAGGATTCGAACAGGGTTTCGAGCTGGGAGATGAGCAGGCGGTTGCTCAGGGCGATGGCGGCTTGCGATGCGAGCGATTCGGTCAGGCTCTGGTCTTCGCGCGAGAAGGGGATGACTTGCTGCGTGACTGGATCGATGGCGTTGATGAGCTGCAGCACGCCAATGACCATGTCCTCGTGGTTTTTCATGGGCACGGTGAGGAAGGACTGCGAGCGGTAGCCGGTGCGCTGGTCAAAGCTGCGCGTGCCGGTGAAGTCGAAGCCTTTTTCGTCGTACACGTCGGCGATGTTGACGGTGCGGTCGCGGATGGCGGCGTAGGCGGCCACGAGCTGGTCGTTGGGCGCGCCGTCGGCGCGGCGCAGGGGCAAATCGGGCAACTGGATGCGCTGGCCGGTGGTGCCGCCCTGGCGGATGCCCAGGGAATCGGTGCGCATGATCTCAAAGCGCAGGGCGCCGCCGTCTTCGGTGGTGGTGTAGAGGGTGCCGGCGTCGGCGTTGGTGAGCGCCTTGGCTGCTTCCAAGATGTTTTCCAGCAGGCGGTCAGTGTTGCGTTCGCGCGATAGCTCTGCGCCGATGCGGTTCAATTTGTCCAGGCGGCGGAACAGCTCGACGACGGTGGATTTGCTCATCCCGCCTTTATACCAGTGGCCGCCGAGAAATATATCGCCAAGCCTCCCCTCCGGGCCCGCAGAATTTGTGCAGCCGCAGCAACCCGGTTCCTATAATGCCCTCGGCCCGCAGAGGGAGGCGGGATCAACCATGAACCAACGCACCCAAGGGCCCGCAGAGCCCAAACAGCCGTTGCCCCGTTTCTGGCACCGGCTCAACACCTTTTTTCTTTTCCCGCTCCAGCCGCAGCCCCTGATGTATGGATGGCTGCTGGCCCTGTGCAGCCTCTTGGTGTATGTGCTGCCTGTTCCGCCGATGGTGATCGTGACGGAGCTGGGCATACTGCTGGCGGTGTCACGCTACGGCTTCAAGGTCACGGCGCTGGGTTCGCGGGGCATTTACCGCGCGGCAGACTTCACCGGTCACTACGACGAAGACTGGAAGAACCTGCCCTGGAAGCTCTTTGCCTTGCTGGTGCTGCAATCCATGGTGGCTGGGTGGCTTGGCAGCGTGCGGCCCGCGCTGGAGCAGCTGGCCATGCTGGCCATCAGCTTTTTGCTGCCTGCCAGCCTCATCGTACTGGTACAGACAAGCAGCCTGCGCGCCACCCTGAACCCCGCCAACGCCTGGGCTGCGGTGCGGGTCGTCGGCTGGCCTTACGTGCTGCTGTGCTTCTTCCTGTTCCTGCTCAGCGAGGGCTCGTTCCTGGCCATGGAGCTGCTGGCACCGATCTTCCCCGGGTGGCTGCTGCTGCCCATGATCCACTGGGTGCTCATTTATTTTGGCTGGGTGATGTGCAGCCTGCTGGGCTATGTGATGTACCAGAACCACGAGGCCTTTGGCATCGACCTGCTGCCCGGTGCCGGTATCGACACCCAGCCGGCAGACCGGCGCACGCCGCAGCAGATCGAACACGATGCCACCGACGCCCTGGTGGCGCAGAAGGTGACCGAAGGCGACCTGGCAGGCGCCTTGGGCATTGCCTACGAACACCAGCGCACCCGCCCCGACGAGCTGCCCGCCCAGCGGCGCTACCACCGCATTCTGGCGCTGGCGAACAAAACTCCCAGCCTGCTGGACCATGCGCAGCGCTTCATCCCGCTGCTGCTGCGCCAGAACCAAAGCGCCGAGGCGCTGCGCGTCTACCAGACCTGCCGCACCCAGGATGCGAAGTTTGTGCTGGCCGAGGCCGACACCACCCTCGCCCTGGCCCGCACGGCCTGGAAAACGGGCGACGCAACCCTGGCACTGGCCTTGCTGGGCGGGTTCGACCGCCGCTTCAAGGGCCACGCCAGCGTGCCCCAGGCCTACGAGCTGGCGGCGCGGGTGCTGCTGCAGGGCATGGGCCGGTCCGACATGGCCCTCAAGGTGCTGGCCACGCTGGAAGCGCGCCACCCCGGCGACCCGGCCACGCAAGAGGCACGCTGGCTGCTGCGCCAGCACCTGCCGCCCGCGCCCAGCGCTGCCTAGCGCGCCAGGCCAGGGGTGCGCAGCACCGGGCTGTCCGGCGCAAGCGTCCGCAGTTGCGGCAGCCAGCCGGCGGCGCGTTCGTGCTGGCCGGCATGCCACTGCGCGGCCACCAGCAGGCCCAGCGTTTCGCCCAGCAGCGGGTGGGCGGGCGCGGTCTTGTGCAGGGCGTTGAACAGGCGCTCGGCATCGCCCCACTGCTGTGCGCGGGCAAAGCGGCGTGCCAGCTCGGCCATCACGTCAGGCTGCAGGCGCGCGCCGGGCCGGGCCTTGTCCAGGTAGGTGCGGAAAGCCGTATGCTGGAAGGCCAGGGTATCGGCATCATGGGCCTGCAGCCGGAAGATGCGGCGCGCCGCCCGGTGAAAGTCCTCGCCCTCGGGCCAGAGCTGCGCGGTGCTGAACCAGGCCTCCAGCGTGGGGCGGTCCTGGGGGCGCAGTTTGGCGGCGGCGCGCCACTGGGCCAGCGCCTGTTCAAACTTCAGCCCCTTGGCCAACTGGCGCGCCTGCGCCACATGGGCCTGGAAATCCTGGTCCTCCTGGTGATCGGCGCTGGGGGGCGTGACGGGCACCTCCAGGGGCTTGCGCCGCACGGCCATGGTCAGCGCCATCAGGCCCGCGCCTGCGATCAACCCGCCCAGGTGGGCCATGTAGGCCACGCCGCGCCCGCTCAGCCAATGCTGCAACAGTTCGTTGAGCATCCAGGCGGGCAACAGGAGCAGCGCGGGGGCCGTCACGTAGTTGAAGTAGAAGAACAGCTGGTAGAAAAAGCGCACGCGCCGCAGCCGGTAGAGCACGGCGTACATGCCCATCAAGGCCGATACCGCCCCCGAGGCGCCCAGCCCATGGCCGCCCATGCCGGCGTAGGCCCAGCCCGCCAGCATGGAAGCGCCGATGCCGCCCAGCAGGTAGTACGCCAGGTACAGCCCCCGGCCCAGCGCCAGCTCCACCGAAAAGCCAAAGAGGAACAGGAACACCATGTTGCCCAGCAGGTGCCCGGTGCTGCCATGCAGGAAGGTGGCCGTCAGCCAGGTGATGGGGCGCCAGGGCGCGTCCGGGTTGTAGTCCTGCGCCCAGCGCTCGGTGAAGGGGGGCGGCTGCAGGGCTTCATAGTGCGCGCGCGCCTGTTGCCATTGGCCATGCTGGGGGGCGCCGTCGGGCACCACCAGCCCGGCGTGCAGGCGCTTCTGGAACACGGTCTCATACTCCATCCAGCGCAGCAAATAGTGCTTTGCGCCTGCCTGCTGCAGCTTGTGGGCCTTGGCGGCGTCTTTGTGTCCCGTGGCGTCCAGCCAGGCAATGAACGGGGGAATCTCCAGCGCGGGCAGCGGGCTCTGCAGGTAGTAGGCCGCAGCGCGTTCCTGCGCAACCTCCTCGGAGCGCTGCGGGCCCCAGAAAACGGCCATGTTGACCAGTATCAGCAGCACCGTCATCCAGGGCGGGTTGCGCCAGGTGGGCCGGCTGTCCAGGGGGATGGCGTAAAACATGGCGGCTATTGTGCCGGGTTATGCCGGGTTGACCCGTGCCGCCCTGCGGGTGCCTTGTCCGCCGCAGCGGCCCATCAAGCCATCTGCGCAATCGCCCGCCGAAAGCGCCGCAGCGACAGGGCGAACAGCACGCTGCCGATGAGCGCCAGCGCCAGCAGCGAGGGCCAGACCACGGCCAGGCCTGCGCCGCGGTAGAGGATGGCCTGGCTCAGTTCGGTGAAGTGGGTGGTGGGGGCCAGGGACATGGTCCATTGCACCCAGGCGGGCATGCTCTCGCGCGGGGTCATGCCGCCCGAGAGCATTTCCAGCGGCATCATCACCAGCATGACCAGCAGGCCGAACTGCGGCATGTTGCGCGCCAGGGTGGCCATGAAGATGCCCATGGACGTGGTGGCGAACAGGTGCAGCGCGGCGCCGCCAAAGAACAGCCACAGCGAGCCGTCCACCGGCACGCGCAGCGCGCCCAGGATGATGCCGCGCATGGACAGCACCGCCGCCAGCAGCACCACCAGCCCCATGGCGCCGACCTTGGCGAGCATGATTTCGGTGGGGGTGACGGGCATGACCAGCAGGTGCTCGATGGTGCCGTGCTCGCGCTCGCGGATCAGCGCGGCGCCGGTGAGGATGATGGAGACCATGGTGATCTGGCCCACCAGTTCCATGAGCGAGCCGAACCACACGTTGGACAGCGTGGGGTTGAAGCGCATGCGCGGCACCAGTTCCACGGGCTGGGCCTGCACGGCGCGGTGGCGCTGGGCGAATTCGGCCACCTCGCCCGCCACGATCTGCTGCACCAGGCCGCTGCCCGCAAAGGCCTGGCTCATGCGCGTGGCGTCCACGTTGAGCTGCAGCGTGGGCTGGCGCCCGGCCAGCACGTCGCGCTGCAGGCCCGGCGGGATGACCAGCACCAGGGTGTAGCGCCCGGCGTCGAGCAGCGCGTCCACCTCGGCATGGGTGATGCGCGCGGGCGGCAGGAAGGCCGGGGGGTAGAACGCGCCGGTGATGCGCGCGGAGAGTGCGGAGTCGTCCTCGTCCACGATGGCGGTGGGCGTGTGGTTGAGCGTTTCGGGCATGGCCGTGCCCGCGGTGTACACCGCCACCGTGAAGGTGTAGAGGATGAGGAACAGCATGACCGGGTCGCGCCACAGGCTCCACAGCTCCTTGACGCCCAGGCGCCGGATATTGGCCAGATGCATGCGCAGGCGGTGCAGCAACATGCTTATCGCTCCTGTTTGCGCAGCAGCGCAATGGCCAGACCCAGGATGACCACGGGCGCCAGCAGCAGCGGCCAGAACGAGGCGCCGAGGTCGGCAAAGCCCAGCGCCTTGTTGAACACGCCCCGGCTGATGGTGAACATGTGGCTGGCGGGGTAGATCTCGCCGATCCAGCGCCCTGCCCCTTCGAGCGAGGACACGGGGTTGATGAGCCCGCCGAACTGGATGGCGGGCAGCATGGTGCCGATCATGGTGAAGAACATGGCCGCCAGTTGGCTGCGCACCAGGGCCGAGGCCATGAGCCCCAGGCCCGTGGCGCTGATGGAAAACAGCAGCATGGCCGCCGTGAGCGCGGCCAGGCTGCCGGTGAGCGGCACGTCGAACACGGTGACGGCCAGCAGCACCATCATGGCGAAGTTGAGCAGCGACAGCAGCAGGTAGGGCAACTGCTTGCCCAGCATGAATTCGGTGCGCGTGGTGGGCGTGACGTAGAGGTTGATGATGGAGCCCAGCTCCTTCTCGCGCACCACGGCC
>CAZRFF010000146.1:0-5967 GCA_964599265.1 uncultured Simplicispira sp.
TGCCGCCGCCCCAGCTTTCCACCGGCGCGCCAGCACCTGCCGTCACGCCCATGGTCTTTGTTCAGGCCATTGTGCAAGCGTGCGTACGGGCGGGCATAGACCCCGCTCCACTCCTTCAGCAAGCACAAATTGCGCCACAGCAAGTGGAAAAACCTGCCTTGCGCGTCACGGCCTGGCAGTTTGAGCGGCTTTCGGGCCTGGCCATGCAGGCGCTGGACGACGAAGCCCTGGGCTGGTTCAGCCGCCGCCTGCCCTGGGGCGGCTACGGCATGCTGGCGCGCGCCTCGCTCAGCGCTCCCACCCTGGGCCTGGCGCTCCAGCGCTGGTGCCGCCACCATGGCCTGCTGACGGACGACATCACCCTCTCGCTGCAGGCCGATGGCCCCACCGCCACCGTGCGGCTGCGAACCCACCGCCCCCTGGGGCCGTTTGAAGAGTTTTGCCCCGTATCGGTGCTGCGCAACATCCATGGCCTGGCGTGCTGGTTCATCGATTCGCGCATTCCCCTGCAGGAGTCGTTTTTTGCCTTTGCCCGCCCTGCCCACCAAGAAGCCTATGCGGTGTTATTCCCGGGCACGGTGCATTTCGGGGCGGCCGCCACGGGCCTGCGCTTTGACGCCCGCTACCTGCAACTGCCCTTGCGGCGCGACGAAGCCGCCATGCGCCAAATGCTGCAGCGTGCCCTGCCGCTGACCGTGCTGCAGTACCGGCGCGACCGCCTGCTGGTGCAACGCGTGCGCACCCTGCTCATGGCCGAACCCCACGCCGCACACAGCGCCGAGGCGCTGGCCGCGCGGCTGCACCTCTCACCCCGCACCTTGCACCGCCAGCTCAAGGAAGAAGGCGCGGCGCTGCAAGACCTGAAAGACGAAGTCCGGCGCGAACGCGCCATGGATTTACTGCGCCGCACCGAACGCCCCATCAAACAAGTGGCCCACGAGGCCGGTTTTGGCAACGACAAAAGCTTTATCCGCGCCTTCAAGGGCTGGACGGGGCATTCACCTGCAGAGTTCCGGCGCCTACACGGCCCGCCATGACGATCCGCCTGTACCACTGCGTCAGCGCCCGCGCCGGATACGCGGCCATAGGGGCGCACTGTCACGTCTTTACACGGTGCCGTCCCAATTTGGAACACTCGGCGCATCACCTTGTGACAGGGAGCAGGCCGTTTCCTGCGCCCATGGGCTGGCACGAAGCTTGATTGCATCCCGGGGCAGAGGGCGTAGCCCCAAGGAGACAAACATGCACCACCCTGAACGCAAGCCCCCCCGCCAGAGCAGCCGCCACCCCGAGGGGCCAGGCGCCTCTTCCTAGGCCAGCACACCAGCGCCTGCCGCCCGGCAAGGCCCCGGCCTCTTTCCCTCTTTCATTTTTTGTCGCAAGGCATGCCTGGCAGTGCCCGGCCGCGCCCTGCGTCTGCCGCACCGGAGCAAAGGATTTTTTCATGCACTTCCACCGTCTCTGTACATCCGCCAGTTGGCCCCTGCGTTTGTCCACCCTCACCGGCCTGCTGGCGCTGACGCAGGGCGCGGCCGCACAACCCGGCGCGGCCCCAGAGCCCCAGACTCTGCCCAGCGTCACCGTGCGCAGCACCCTGGTGCAGTCGTCCCTGGACTACGCGCCGGCAGCAGTCACCCTCATCGACGGCGACAAGCTGCGCGACCGCCAGTGGCAGGTCAACCTGTCCGAGACGCTGTCCGGCACGCCGGGCCTGCTGCTGCAGAACCGCCAGAACTATGCGCAGGACCTGCAACTGTCCATACGCGGCCATGGCGCGCGCTCCATGTTCGGGGTGCGCGGCGTGCAGATTCTCGTGGACGGCATCCCCTCCACCATGCCCGATGGCCAGGGCCAGGCGAACGGCATCGACCTGCAATCGGTGGAGCGCATCGAGGTGCTGCGCGGCCCCTATTCCACGCTGTACGGCAATGCCTCGGGCGGCGTCATCAATGCCTATACCGAGCGCGGCGAGGGCAATCCCCGCGTGGACAGCAGCTTCGCCACGGGCAGCAATGGACAGAAGCGGCTGGGCCTCAAGGCCCAGGGCGAGCATCTGGGCGTGGGCTACGTGGTCAGCGCCAGCCGCTTCCTGACCGACGGCTACCGCCCCCAAAGCGCAGCCGACAAGAACCTGCTCAACGCCCGCCTGGACACGGACCCCAGCGACGGCAGCCACCTGATGCTGGTCGCCAGCCATGTGAACGTGGACGCGCTGGACCCCGGCGGCGTGGCCCCGGCGGACTGGCGCGCCAACCCGCGCGCCACCGCGCAGGCTGCCCTGGACTTCAACACGCGCAAGAGCATGCGCCAGACCCAGGCAGGCCTGGCCTATGACGTGCGCGTGGACGCCGGCAATGCGCTGCGGCTCATGGTGTACGCAGGCCAGCGCGGCATCACCCAGTACCAGTCCACGCCGGCGGCCGCCCAGGCGCCCGCCACCAGCGCTGGCGGCGTGATCGACCTGGGACGGAACTACGGCGGCCTGGACCTGCGCTGGGCGCACGACGCGCAGTTGTCGGGCCGCCCCCTGAGCCTGGTGCTGGGCCTGGCCGCCAACGTGGTCGAGGAAGACCGCCAGGGCTACAACAACTACCTGGGCAGCCAACTGGGCGTGCAGGGCGCGCTGCGCCGCGACGAGCGCAACACGCTGCGCAATGCCGACCCCTACCTGCAGGCCAGTTGGGCCTTTGCGCCGCACTGGAAGCTCGACGCAGGTTTGCGCTGGGGCGACCTGAGGTTCGTCTCGCGGGACCACTACATCGCGCCCGGCAACGGCGACGACAGCGGCAGTACGCGGTTTCGGCGCTGGCTGCCCATGCTGTCGCTGCAGCATGCGCTGAACGCCAGCACCCAGGCCTATGCCTCGGTGGGCGGCGGCATGGAGACACCCACGTTCAACGAGATATCCTACCGCCCCGGCGGCCTGCCGGGGCTGAACTTCGGCCTGCAAGCGGCAACATCCACCAGCGCCGAGATCGGCTTGCGCCAGCGCCTGACCGGCGACGGGCTGCGCGGGCAATGGTCGGCCTCGCTGTTCCACACGGCCACGCAGAACGAAATTGTGGTGGCCGACAGCACCGGGGGCCGTTCCACCTACCGCAATGCCGGGCGCACGCGCCGCCAGGGCGCCGAACTGGGGTCCAGCCTGTGGCTGGGCCCACAGTGGCAGCTCAACACGGCGCTCACGCTGCTGGACGCCAGGCTGCGCGACGGCTTTTGCGACAACAAGGGCAGTTGCGTGCCCGCAGGCAAGCGCATTGCCGGCACGGCACGCACCCAGGCGGCCATCGGGCTCGACTGGCGCCCGCACAGCAACTGGCGCATCGGGGTGGACTGGCGCCACGTCGGCACCATCGCCGCCAACGACAGCAACAGCGTCCTGGCCCCCAGCTATGGCGTGCTGGCCCTGAGCACGGGCTACACCCGGCAGTGGGGCGCGTGGAAGCTCAACGCCTTCGCCCGCGTGGACAATCTGGCCGACAAGCAATACGTCGGCTCCGTCATCGTGAATGAGGGCAATGGCCGGTACTACGAAGCGGCCCCCGGAAGGCAGTGGATGGCAGGCCTGAACCTGGGCTACCAGTTCTAGTTCTAATTGCCAGGCACCGTGATGTCCCCGAAAATTTGCAGCATTGGAGACATCCGCGCGCATGCCACGCGCGGGGAGCGATACAACACAGCGCCCGGGCGCCGCCATTGCCCGGGCTCAGGAGACCCCATGGACACCTCCCTGGCAAGGCAACCCAATGCAGCCCCGCAGCAGGATGCCGTCACGCTGATCGACCAGGCGCACCTGCGCTCCCGTGCCTTTGGCATATCGGCCGAAGAGCGGCCCGACCACTCCAGCCTGCCGGACAACCACCTGAAGGACACGCTGGAAGAAAACCGCTTTCTCTTCCAGCACGCCGTTCCGGTCATGGAAACGCTCCACGGGCAGATCGCCAACACCCACAGCATGGTGCTGCTGACTTCGGCCCAGGGCATGGTGCTGCACTCCATGGGCGACAAGGACTTCCTGGACAAGGCCGACCGCGTGGCCCTGGTGCCCGGCGTGGACTGGAGCGAGCAGGCCAAGGGCACCAACGCCGTCGGCACAGCCCTCACGGCGCAGCAAGCCGTCACCGTGCATGGGGACCAGCACTACTTGAGGGCCAACAGCACGCTGACCTGCTCGTGCGCGCCCATTCTGGACCCCTACGGGCAGATCGTCGGCGCGCTGGACGTGACGGGCGACCACCGCAGCGACCACCAGCACACGCTGGCGCTCGTTCGCATGTCGGCCCAGATGGTGGAAAACCACATGTTCGCCGGCAGCTTTCCCAAGGCGGTGCGCCTGCACTTCCACTCGCGCCCCGAATTCCTCGGCACGCTGGTCGAAGGCATTGCGGCCTTCACATCCGAAGGGCGATTCATCGCGGCCAACCGCAGCGCGCAATTCCAGCTCGGCATGTCGTTCGGCGCCCTTCAGGCGCACACTTTTTCCTCGCTGTTCAATCTGCCGATATCGGCCCTGTTCGAGCTGTTCGCCAAGGCCAGCGCCACGCCGCGCCAACTGTGCCTGCACAGCGGCGTCACGGTGTGGTGCCGTACCGAGATCAAGCCGACCGGCCCCTGGGCTGCCCCCATCGTCTCGCCGCTGGCCAAGACGGATGACGTGCCGGCCCGGCCCGCGGCCACGTCGCACAAGGCCCAGTTGTCGTCGCTGCAGTACCTGGACACCGGCGATGCGCAACTGGCCAGCGTGATCTCCAAGATGCGCAAAGTGGTCGACCGCGACATCCCCGTGATGATCCTGGGCGAGACCGGCACCGGCAAGGATCTGCTGGCGCAGGCCATGCACAACGATTCGGTGCGCGCGCGCCAGCCCTTCGTGGCCGTCAACTGCGCCTCGATCCCCGACACGCTGATCGAGGCCGAGCTGTTCGGCTACGAAGAAGGCGCCTTCACCGGCGCGCGCAAGAAAGGCGCCTCCGGCAAGATCCAGCAGGCCCATGGCGGCACGCTGTTCCTCGACGAGATCGGCGACATGCCCAGGCACTTGCAGGCGCGGCTCCTGCGCGTGCTGCAGGAGCGCAAGGTGAGCCCCCTGGGCTCGGGCAAGGAGGTGGAGGTCGATGTGACCATCATCAGCGCCACGCACAAGAACCTCAAGGAGCTGATCGCGCGCGGCGACTTCCGCGAAGACCTGTACTACCGCCTGAACGGCCTGGTCGTGCGCCTGCCCGCGCTGCGCGAACGCAGCGACTTCGAGGCCGTGGTGAAGAAGGTGCTGCATGCGTTGCGCGAGGGCTGCGCCCACATCGCCATCGCCCCGCAGGTGATGGAACTGCTGCAGGCCTACCACTGGCCCGGCAACGTGCGCCAGTTGCACAACCTGCTGCGCACGGCCTGCGTGATGGTGGACGACGACTGCACCATCCGCCTGGAGCACCTGCCCGACGACTTCCTGGACGAACTGCGCACCCCCATGCACCCGGTCGCCATCCCCGCCGCCCCGCTCGCGGCAGAGGCGCCCCTCGTTCCCAGCGTGGGCGCGCCGCCTGTGCCTGCGGCCGAGGAGCCCGCCGAAGACCGCCACAGCCTGCAGGACGTAACCCTCCAGGCCATGGCACAGATGTTGCGACTGCACAAGGGCAACCTGTCGGCAGCAGCAAAAGCACTGGGCGTTTCACGCAACACCATCTACCGCAAAAAGGGCCTGCTGCCGCCCGATCTGCTCGATTGATTGGCGACTGGAGAGCCCCATGCGACAAGCCCGCTACGACCGCTTTTCCGTCTTCCTGCACTGGCTCATGGCCGTATTGGTACTGGGGCAGATCGCCCTGGGCCTGTGGATGCTCGGCCTGCCCAAGGACGGTAGCGGCCTGCGTGCATCCTGGTTCAACGTCCACAAGTCATGGGGCATGGTGCTGGGCCTGCTCGCCGCCGTGCGCCTGGCCTGGGCGCTGCTGCGCCCGCGCGTGCCCG
>CAZRFF010000147.1:0-3783 GCA_964599265.1 uncultured Simplicispira sp.
AGCTATTCAATCGATAGCGTTTCAGATGCGCATAGGCATCACGACGTATTTGAAGTGGGGGTTGTCAGGGATGGTGAACAGCGCAGAACTGTTGCCGTCGGCCAGCTCCAGCCGCACCATGTCCTGGCCCATATTGGCCAGTGCGTCGATGAGGTAGCTCACGTTAAAGCCGATCTCTATGCTGTCGCCACCGTAGTCGATGTCGAGCTCGTCCTGGGCCTCTTCCTGCTCGGCGTTGCTGCTGGTCACGCGCAAGCTGCCCGGTTCGATGTTCAGGCGCACGCCCTTGAACTTGTCGGTGGTCATGATGGCCGTGCGCTGCAGGCTGGCCAAAAGCGGTGCGCGCCCCAGGGTGATCAGGTTGTGGTGGTTGCGCGGAATGACGCGGTTGTAGTCGGGGAACTTGCCCTCGACCAACTTGGTGACGAATTCCATGCCGCCAAAGCTGAACTTGGCCTGGTTGTTGGCAAACTGCATTTCGATGGCGCCGTCGGCGTCCGACAGCAGGCGCTGCAGCTCGATCACCGTTTTGCGCGGCAGGATGACCTCTTGCTTGGGCACCTCCACGTCCAGCTCGGCACTGGTAAAGGCCAGGCGGTGGCCGTCGGTGGCCACCAGGCTCAGGGTCTTACCCTCGGCCACGAACAAAATGCCGTTCAGGTAATAGCGGATGTCTTGCACCGCCATGGCAAAGGCCACCTGGTTGAGCAGGGCCTTGAGGGTCTTTTGCGGCACGCTGAAGGCGGGGCCAAAGTTGGCAGCTTCCTGCACCAGCGGAAAGTCGGCCGCAGGCATGGTTTGCAGCGTGAAGCGGCTTTTGCCGCCTTTCAAAATCAGCTTTTCCTGGCTGGATTCCAGGCTCACGGTCTGGTCTGCAGGCATGGTGCGCAGCACGTCGATGATCTTGCGTGCGTTCACCGTGGTGGTGAAGTCGCCCACATCCCCGCCCAACTCGGCCGTGGTGCGGATTTGCACTTCCAGGTCGCTGGTGGTGATTTGCAGGGCATTGCCTGTTTTGCGGAGCAGCACGTTGGCCAAAATGGGCACGGTGTGGCGCCGCTCAACGATGCCACTGACCGATTGCAGTACCGCGAGAACCTTGTCTTGTGTTGCCTTCAGGACGATCATGTCAACCTCTTGTGTGTGGGTGGCGGGTAGTTGCGCACAGCCCATCATTGTGCCTTGCGCGCCAGGGGGGGGTGTGTCAGCCTTTGAGGGTTTGTTCCAGCACGTGCAGTTGCTGGTTCAGTTCGGTCATTTGCTGGCGCTCGGCGGCAATCTTGCGCACCGCGTGCAGCACCGTGGTGTGGTCGCGCCCGCCAAACAGCTCGCCGATCTCCGGCAGGCTTTTTTGCGTCAGCTCCTTGGCCAGGTACATGGCAATCTGGCGCGGGCGGGCAATGCTGGCCGGGCGCTTTTTGCTGTACATGTCGGCCACCTTGATCTTGTAATAGTCGGCCACGGTTTTTTGGATGTTCTCCACGCCAATCTGGCGGTTCTGGATGGAGAGCAAATCGCGCAGCGCCTCGCGGGCGAGCTGGATGGACACCTCCTTGTGGTTGAAGCGCGAATACGCCAGGATTTTGCGCAACGCACCTTCCAGTTCGCGCACGTTGGAACGCACGTTCTTGGCGACGAAAAAGGCCACTTCCTCGGGCATTTCAGCCCCCTCGGCATGGGCCTTGTTGATCAAGATGGCCACGCGCATTTCCAGCTCGGGCGGCTCGATGGCCACCGTCAGGCCCGAGTCAAAGCGCGACACCAGGCGTTCGTGGATGTCCGTCAGGCCCTTGGGGTAGGTGTCGGACGTCATCACGATATGGCTCTTTTTGGCCAGCAGGGCTTCGAACGCGTTGAAGAACTCTTCCTGCGTGCGGTCTTTGTTGGCAAAAAACTGCACGTCGTCGATGAGCAGCAAATCCAGCGAGTGGTAGCGCTGCTTGAATTCGTCGAAAGTCTTGCGCTGGTAAGCCTTAACCACATCCGAAACAAATTGTTCGGCGTGGATGTAGAGAACTTTGGCGTCCGGCTTGTCTTGCAGCAGCTTGTTGCCCACAGCGTGCACCAAGTGGGTTTTGCCCAGGCCCACGCCGCCGTAGATGAACAGCGGGTTGTACATATGCCCTGGCGTGCTGGCCACGTGCATGGCAGCGGCCCGCGCCATGCGGTTGGCCGAGCCCTCCACCAGGGTCTCGAAAGTGAGTGCTGGGTTGAGACGGTTGCGCAGCGGCTCAGGTGTGCCGGGCTCGGCCCCAGGGGATGGCTCCGTGCTGGGGGTGGTGGGGTGGGCTGCAGGTTGATTCTGTGGTGCGGGCGTTCTGGCAACGCTTTGTCGCGGAGCAAGCACTAACTCCACTTGCACCGACTGGCCGTAAATGGTCTCCAGCACCGCTGCAATGCGCCCGGCATACTGGGCACGAATCCAGTCCAGCGTAAAACGGTTGGCTACCTGCAAGGTGGCGCGGGAAAAGTCTTCAGACACCTGTGCCACCAGGGGACGGATCCAGGTGTTGAACTGCTGGGGCGGGAGGTCCTGGGCCAGCTGCTCGGTGCAGGCCTGCCACAAGGCTTGCCCGGCATCGGCAGCGGTGTGGGCGGGTTGGGGGTGCTGGGGTTCCTCGGTCATGGCGGGATTTTGTTGTGGATAGGAGGAACAATGCAGGGCTCGGGATTGTAGCTTGTCAAAATGTTATCCACACCCCCGGGATCGCACGGATAGACGGGGTTGCAAGCGATCCTCCAAACCGGTATGGGGCAGGTTTTTAGAGGGTTTTACCGGTCAGGCATTGATTGCCTGCGCCAAAACTGCGACAATCCCACGTTTTCCCTGAAAACAATTTCAGGCGAATGGCTTTTTGAGAGCTTTTTTGCGCGGTTTGTCCGTGGCGCCATGGTTGCGCCGGTTGGCGGCGCGCAGCCCCTAACCCCCAGGAGTAAACCCATGAAACGCACATACCAAGCTTCCAAGACGCGCCGCGCCCGCACCCACGGTTTTCTGGTGCGCATGAAGACCAAGGGCGGCCGCGCCGTCATCAACGCCCGCCGCGCCAAGGGCCGCAAGCGCCTGGCCGTCTAAGGTTTTAAGCCTTTCGGCGCCCCGTTGCTGCTTTGCAGCCCAGGCCCAGGCAGAGGGTGCTCCCTATGCAGCGGCTGAAAACACGTCCCCAGTTCCAAGCGGTTTTGGCCGGGGAGACGGTGGCCCGCACGCCCCATTTTGCATTGCACCGCCAGTCGCTGGCGGCGGGTGCGGGTGCCTGCGGGGCGGACAAGGCCTCCAGCCCCTCCCTCTTTGGCGTGCAGGACGTCTGGATGGGCGCCATGGTGCCCAAGCGCTGGGCGCGCCGGGCCGTCACCCGCAATGCCATCAAGCGCCAGATCTATGGTTTGGCGGCGGAGCACGCCCTTCGCCTGCCGGTGGCTGCGCACGTGGTGCGCTTGCGTGCGGCGTTTGACCGCAAACATTTCATCAGCGCCACTTCCGAGCCCCTGCGCCGGGCGGTACGTGCTGAACTCATCCAATTGTTCGAACGTGCTTGCCGTACCCCGCGATCCCCTGCGGCGGGCGGGCCTGCGCCGGGTGGCACAGCATGATGCAGCGTTTTTTGATCGGCGTGGTCAAAGCCTACCGGCTGCTGCTCAGCCCCTGGTTGGGTTCGGCCTGCCGTTTTGAGCCCACCTGTTCGGCGTATTCTCTGCAGGCCTTGCAAGAGCATGGCGCCGGGCGCGGCGCCTGGCTGACGGTGTGCCGGCTGGCGCGCTGCCACCCCTGGTGCGCAGGCGGGC
>CAZRFF010000147.1:3793-5928 GCA_964599265.1 uncultured Simplicispira sp.
GGGCATGACCCCGTGCCGCCGCAAGGCGCCCGTGGGCAGCGGCTGTTTTCGCGCCTGCTGTCCCCCACCACAACCCCTTCCTCTCCTAAGAAGTCTCCATGAACGACATCCGGCGCACCATTTTGTGGGTGGTATTCGGCTTTTCCATGGTCCTGTTGTGGGACAAGTGGCAATTGCACAATGGCAAACAAGCCACCTTTTTCCCCTCCCCGCCTGCGGCCACCGCCAAGGCCGATGCATCGGCCCCATCCAGCGCGGCCAATGCTTCGGTGCCTGCTGCGGCATCTTCCCCAGCGGGGGCAGCGCCTGCCGGCGCGGCGGCAACTGCCGTGCCTGCAGCGCCACGCGAGCAGTTTGAAGTGAGCACCGATGTGCTGCGCTTGAACTTCGACACCGAAGGCGGCACGCTGGTGGGTGCTGAGCTGCTGCAAATGGCCGACCTGACCGATGGTAAAAAGCATTTTGTGCTGCTCAAGGACGATGCGCAAAACGTCTATGTGGCGCAAACTGGCCTGATTGGCGGCGGCTTTCCTACACACAAAACGGTCATGGTGGCCGCACCCGGCCCGCGCACCCTGGCCGAAGGGCAGAACGAACTGAGCGTGCGTTTTGAATCGCCCGACCTGGGCGGCATCAAGCTGGTCAAAACCTATACGCTCCAGCGCGGTGCCTACGACATTGCCGTGCGCCACGAAATCATCAACACCAGCACTGCCGCAGTGGAGCCCAAACTCTACGTGCAACTGGTGCGTGACGGGCACAAGCCGCCGGGCGAGTCGTCT
The DNA here is from genome assembly GCA_964599265.1 of uncultured Simplicispira sp. Classification (GTDB taxonomy): domain Bacteria; phylum Pseudomonadota; class Gammaproteobacteria; order Burkholderiales; family Burkholderiaceae_C; genus Simplicispira. The sequence continues at coordinate 4,576 of CAZRFF010000147.1, forward strand.
TTTTATTCCACCTTCACGGGCCCTGCCGTGTACACGCAGGACAAGAAGTACCAGAAGGTGGAGTTCAAGGCCATTGACGAGAACAAGGCCGAATACACCAAGGACGCCAACAACGGCTACGTGGCCATGGTGCAGCACTACTTTGCCAGTGCCTGGTTGTTGGCCGAGGGCGTGCAGCGCGAATTTTTCGTGCGCAAACTCGATGCGCGTTTGTATTCCGTGGGCATGATTGCGCCGCTGGAGCCCATTGCCGCTGGCACGAGCAAAGCCCTGGAGGCGCGCCTCTTTGTGGGCCCGCAGGTCGAAACCAACCTTGAGAAGCTGGCACCGGGCCTGGAACTGGTCAAGGACTACGGCTGGCTCACCATCCTGTCCAAGCCGCTGTACTGGCTGCTCGACCAGTTGCACAAGCTCATCGGCAACTGGGGCTGGTCCATCGTGGCATTGGTGCTGCTGCTCAAGGTGGCGTTTTACTGGCTCAACGCCAAGGCCTACGCCAGCATGGCCAAGATGAAGGCCATCAACCCGCGCATCCAGGAAATGCGTGAGCGCCTCAAAGACAACCCGCAGCAAATGCAGCAGGAGATGATGCGCATCTACCGCGAAGAAAAGGTCAACCCCATGGGCGGCTGCTTGCCCATCGTGGTCCAGATCCCGGTGTTCATTGCGCTGTACTGGGTGCTGCTCTCCAGCGTGGAAATGCGCGGCGCGCCCTGGATTGGCTGGGTGCATGACCTGGCCGCACCCGACCCGCTTTTCATTCTGCCGGTGCTGATGACGCTCTCCTCTCTGCTGCAGACGGCGCTCAACCCCGCACCGCCCGACCCCATGCAGGCCAAGATGATGTGGATCATGCCGCTGATGTTCAGCGTGATGTTCTTCTTCTTCCCTGCTGGCTTGGTGCTGTACTGGCTGACGAACAACCTGCTGTCCATCGCGCAGCAGTGGATCATCAATACCCGCATGGGTGTGCCACCGCAGTTCAATCTGCCCAGTTTTAAGTGACAACCCCCTGAGCGGCTGCGCCGCTTCCCCCTTCTCTCGCGCTTCGCGCGGGAAGGGGGACGACACCAGCGCGGCGGGGCGGCCCTTGTGCGGTGTCTCGCGCCTGGGCCGCGCCAGTTTTTGGCGCTCTTTCCCCATCGATTGCCGCACATGCTCTCCCGCCACCACGACCCCATCGCCGCCATCGCCACCGCCCCGGGGCGCGGCGGCGTGGGCATCGTGCGCATCTCCGGCAAGGGCCTCGATCCCCTCGTGCAAGCCCTGTGCGGCCGCGTCCTGCGCCCGCGCGAAGCCACCTACCTGCCCTTCAACGACGCGGCGGGCCAGCCCATCGACCAGGGCCTGGCG
>CAZRFF010000148.1:0-5924 GCA_964599265.1 uncultured Simplicispira sp.
ACGATGCCGCGCCGCGATCCACCCAGCGCGTGCGATTGCTCAAGCCGCACCGGCACGCCGGGCGGGAGTACCGACCTTCGGGCCTCGCGCATAGCTCCCCCCGTATAGGGTTTGACGTTCTGGCCCCGGCCCGGAATCATTCGGGATCATGATCCAAGACGACTATGGCAACGCCGTTGAATCAGCGGCACCCCAAACCATCACCGCGCAACTGGAGGCGGGCGATGTGCGCATGGCGCGCATTGAGTCCGACCTGTCCGCATTGCGCGAGCAGATCGCAGAGCTACTGGAATACCTCGCGGCGATGAAGGGCGCGCTGAAGGTGCTGGGCTGGATCGGCAAGCTCGCAAAGCCCCTGGCGTACATCGTGGGCCTGGGCACTGCGTGCATCAGCTTCTGGGCGGCCATCAAGGGTGGTGGGGCAAAGCCATGAGCAGCAAAGTGCCTGCATGGCTGGCATCGCGGCTTGCAGCCCTGGTTATCGGCGTGGGCATGGGCGCGGGGGCCATTTGGGCGAACCTCGCCACCGATGAGGCCCTGCGCGATGAGTACGTGCAGGCCGTGGCCGCTGACCCCGCGACCAGCGCGGGCGTGAAGGTGGCGATGGTCATGGGCAGCTACTACGAGTCCAGCGGCAAGCATATCGGCACGCCGTACATCGACAAGCTGGGCAAGGGCCAGCCGCTGACGGTGTGCAACGGCATCACGGGCGAGGGTGTGGTGGCGGGGCGCTGGTACAGCCCGAGCGACTGCTACCGGCTGGAGCGCAAGCGCTACCTGCAAGCCGAGCGCGAGGCGCAGGCACTGCTGACCTACTGGCGCGGCTATGACCCGTTCACCCAGGGCACGTTCATCGACTTCGTGCACAACAAGGGCGCGGCTAACCTCGAAACCAGCACCATGCGCCGCAAGGCGAACGCGGGCGACCTGGAGGGGGCGTGCCGCGAGAACCCGCGCTGGAACCGGGGCACGGTGCGCGGCGTGTCCACGGTGCTGCCTGGCCTGCAACTGCGCGGGGACTCCAACGATGAGATTTGCCGCACATGGCGGATTGGGAGGCTGACATGAATCCCATCCTGCTCGCCATGTGGTGGTACTCGTGGGTGGACTGGCAATGACCGCACTGTTCGCCCTGATCCCCCGCTGGGTCTATGCCGCCCTGATCGCCATGCTGGCCGCCACGTCCTGCAAGTTCAAGTGGGACAAAGACGGCCTGGCGCTGGAAGTCGAAAAGCACAAGGTTGCCGCTGCCCAGCTTGAGGCGCAGCAACAAGCCGCACTTGCCCAGGCCACCGCAAAAGCCCGCGACACCGAACAGGCCCTTGTCGCCAAGGTTGAAACGATCCAGGAGGAATCCCATGCGCAAATCACTGCTCTTGCTGCTCAGCGTGACGCTCTTCGCCAGCGGCTGCGCCACGAACAAGCCAACGCCGCCACCGCCCGCCTCGTGTCCGGCACCGCCACAGTTGCCGCCATTGCAGAAGCTGCCGCAGGAAGTGACCGGCCCGAGCTTTCTCGACAGGCTGGATACGATCTTGTTTCAGAGGCCTATCGCGCCGATCAAGTCAGACTACAGCTTGCAACCTGCGAGCGGCAGTACGAAGCTGCCCGCGAAGCCTTGAAGTGAACGGTCTAAAATCTGTCTAACCGGGTTGCTGCGTAGCTATAGAACATAGCCACCAGCCGACCCACCGCCGTTAGACAAAAGCGGCCTAAGTTGTTGATTTATAAGGGCTGAACTGCTGCTTTGGGAGCAGAGGGTCGCGAGTTCGAATCCCGCCGCTCCGACCATTAGGTACCAAGGGGTTGCACCATCGTGGCGCAACCCCTTTTTTGTATCTGTCGCCACCCTGGTGCTTTCCCTGTGGTGGGGTTTATGCCGTTTATTCCAACCAGCAGAATTGCCAAAATCGGACCATCAAGGAGAAGCCACTGTGGGTCTGTTCCGAAACGCCTTGCGGGTTGCCAAGCTGGAAGCAGCCTTGTTTGCCCAATTTCCCAAGCTGCGCATTTCCACGCTGGGCATCGTGCTGATACCGGCGCTGTACGCTTTCATCTACCTGATGTCCGTGTGGAACCCTAACAGCCACACTGCCGAGCTGCCTGCTGCCATCGTCAACCAGGACAGGGGTACCGAGGTCGATGGCAAGGCGCTCAATCTGGGTAACGACCTGGCGCACAAGCTGGAGACGGGCAAGACCTTTGCATTCCGTTCCATGGCCGATGCCGAGCAGGCCCAGCGCCAGGTGCGCGATGGCAAGCTGCTGTTTGCGCTCATCGTGCCGCCCGGTTTCAGCGCCGATGCCATGGGCGCCGCCAGTTCGGGCGCGGGTAAGCTGGTGGTGTACATCTCCGAAGGCAATAACTACGCGGGCGCAGGCATTGCCCGCCGTTTTGCCACGGAGTTGGGCCACCAGTTGAACGAAACCCTGAACGAAAAACGCTGGGAGGCCGTGCTGGGCGTGGCTGCGGGCTCTGCCGATGGTCTGGCGCGCCTGCGCGAGGGCGTGGCCCGCTTGCAGGCGGGGGCCGCCCAGCTCAACGGCGGCTTGGCCCAGGCGAGCGATGGTTCGGCCAAGCTGGCGGCCGGTTCGGGCAAACTGTCCGAAGGCGTTGTGTTGCTGACCGATGGGGTCAAACAGTTGGGTGAGGGTGCGCGCACCCTGGATTCCAAAAAACCAGCCACCCAGGATTTGCAAGCGCTCAAGGATGGGGCCATGCAATTGGCCACCGGCCATGTAGCGCTGCAAAATGGGCTCTCCGAGCTGCAGGCAGGTTCGGTCAAACTCACGGATGGCGCCGCCCAACTGCGCGACGAAACCAAGGGCATTCCTCTGGTGGGAGGCAAGGTGTCGGCCGGGGCCGGCCAATTGGCCGATGGGGCAGCGCAGCTGCACGATGGCTTGGTGACGGCGGGCAAAGGCGAGGCCCAACTCTCTGCAGGGGCCCAATCGCTCTCCAAAGGGGTGGCGCAGTTGACCGATGGCTTTGGTGCCTATGCCGCCGGGGTGGGCACGCTGGCATCCAAATTTCCGGCCCCTGCACAGCTCGATGAGCTGGCGGCTGGCGGGCAGGCGGCCAGCGATGCCAGCAAACAGTTGAACGCGGGCCTGGTGCAGCTCAAGGCCGGGTCGGTGCAGTTGCAGGCTGGGCTGGTCACGCTGGCGGCGTCATTGCCGCAGGAAGTCAAGGAAATGGCTGGAACGCCCCAGGGCCTGGCATCTTCGGTCGCCCCCGATGTGGTGATCGACGCGCCCGTCAAAAGCCAGGGCCAGGGTTTTGCTTCGGGCTTTATCCCGGTGGCGCTGTGGCTGGGGGCCACCATGACGGCCTTCATCTTCCACCTGCGGCGCCTGCCCGAGGCGGCGCAGGCGTACTCGCGCACGGCCTTGCTCATGGGCAAGATGGGGGTTTTGGGTTCCATCAACCTGGCGCAGGCGGCGGCGGTGTTCGCCATGTCGGCGTTGCTGCTGGAGGTGCACCCGCAGCATGCGGTGGGGCTGGCCTTGACCATGGCCGTGGCTTCGCTCACCTTCATGCTGGTCATCCTGGCCCTGGTGCGCGCCTTTGGCGATGCAGGCAAGGCCGCAGCGCTGATTTTGATGGTGCTGCAGCTGTCCTCTGCCGGCGGCATGATGCCGGTGGAGTTGACCAACGGTTTTTTCCGCAGCATCAGCCCCTGGCTGCCGTTTACCTGGGCGGTGCGCTCCGTACGGGCCAGTTCGTTTGGGGCGTTCGGCAGTGAATGGGCTTCGGCGCTGGGCGTCTTGGCGCTGTTTGGCCTGGCCGCTTTTGTGTTTTGCCTGTTCGTGGGCCGCTGGAAGTTTGTGCCGCCGCAGGAGCACCGGCCTGCCATGGACATTTGACGGTGCGCACACCAGCGCCAGCACCCAGCATGGGTATGCGTTTTGACGCCGTGGACGCCCTGCGCGGCCTGGCCATGGTGTGGATGACGGTTTTTCATTTTTGCTTTGACCTCAACCTTTTTCGTTACTGGCCCCAGGATTTTTTGCACGATCCGTTCTGGACGCTGCAGCGCACGGCTATCGTGAGTTTGTTCTTGTTTTGCGCAGGCTTGGGCCAGGCGCTGGCATTGCACCAGGGGCAGGGCTGGGGCCGTTTTGGCCGGCGCTGGGTGCAGATTGCGGCCTGTGCGCTGCTGGTGTCTCTGGGCTCTTGGGCCATGTTTCCGCAAAGCTACATCTACTTTGGCGTGCTGCATGGCATGGCGGTGATGCTGGTGCTGGCGCGCTGGTCGGCGCCATGGGGGCGCTGGCTGTGGGTGGCTGGCGCTGTGGCGCTGGGGTTGCCGGTGTTGGCGCAGTGGCTGCTGACCGGCCCGATGGTGGGATGGGCGCCGCTTTTCAATGGCAAGGCGTTGAACTGGTTGGGCCTGGTGGCGCGCAAGCCGTTTACCGAAGACTACGTGCCCGTGCTGCCCTGGCTGGGGGTGATGTGGTGGGGGCTGGCCACAGGCCGGTGGCTGCTGGGCCGTGGAAGTGCTTTGTTATTGAAGCCTTTGCCTGCGGTGCTGCGCCCCCTGGCGGTGCTGGGGCGCTGGAGCCTGAGCTACTACATGCTGCACCAGCCTGTGATGATGGGGGGGCTGATGGCGGTGGGGTGGCTGTTGGGGCGGTCGTGATAAACAGTTTTGACCAAGCGCGGCCCACTGACGAGTAACCCAGCTTGAACACCGTTGAGATTCGAGATTGAGGGGCGCCCCCGATCATCACAATTTTTCAGAAAACGACCACGGATTGAGTATCTGCACACCTGTGCGCAGGAAGTCTTTGTCATTGCGCGTCACAAGCGTGAAACCATGCGAGATCGCCGTCGCTGCGATCATGGAATCGCGTCTAGCCTTGGGATCAGGGACATGCATCGGTGCGCACAGCAGAGCCTCTTTTTCTCCGAAGGCGAGGATACGACCGGAAAATGCCTTGTGAACGGCATTGGCCCAGCGCCGCAGCGCCTGCCCACCGGGTGGCTCCAGCCGTTCCAGGCGCAATACGCCTTCTTCCTGTTCCAGGATCGTGATCGAGGACAAAAAGAAATGATGCTGCGGCACCGTGGCTGCCCAGGCCCGAACCTCGGGCGACTGGCCGACTCTACCAGGCCGTAGCTCCGAGAGCACATTTGAGTCCAGCAAGTACACGATCAGCGCTCCGTGTCGAGTTCGATGCCTAGCGGGGTGATGTCGAAACTGGCTATTTCGGACGTGTCCGGCAAGCTGTCCATCAGATCAAGAAGGGACATTTCTTCCTTGCCACCCATAAGCTCCCTGTACTTGTTGATGTGCATGAGCACGAAAGAGGGATGGCCGCGCGAGGTGATGAACAACGGCGCCTCTTTAGCCATGTGCTTGGCACTGCTGACGTTCTGGCCGAATTCACGGCTGGAAATGGTGTGGATGTGTGGCATGTTGACCTCCTGTAATTGACTCATCCCTCGCCTTGAAGGGCAAGGTTTGCCGCGCACTCGATCAATCTATGCGCGGATTGTAGCTACATAGCTACATTCTGTCGATGGAAAATTGTGTACGCGCACCAGACATAGCCCAACCAATGATAGGCAGCGCCGCATGCCGCATGTTGTTGTTGATCTACCGCAAAGGCCCCGCCCCAAGAAAGGGGTCGTCTCAGAAAACGGAAAATAAAGCACGCTAAGGCGTAACTACCCTCGGCTACACCGCGTCGGCACCACGCGGCTCTTTCTCCCCTTGCAGCGAAGCAATCAGCGGGCAAGAAACGTTCCCTTGCCGCGCATGGCAGGCGAACACAAGTTCGGATAGCACGGTTTCCATGCGCGCCAGGTCGGTCATTTTTTCGCGCACGTCCTGAAGCTTGTGCTCGGCCAGGCTGCTGGCTTCCTCGCAATGGGTGCCGTCATCCAGCCTCAGCAGCTCTGCGATCTCGTCGAGGCTG
>CAZRFF010000149.1:0-5922 GCA_964599265.1 uncultured Simplicispira sp.
GTGCAAAAAAGCGGCCCGTTCCAGGCCAATGTCGATAAACGCCGACTGCATGCCCGGCAGCACGCGCACCACCTTGCCCAGGTAGACGTTGCCCACCAGGCCGCGCTCCAAGGTGCGCTCGATGTGCAGCTCTTGCACGGCGCCGCTTTCCACCACGGCCACGCGGGTTTCCTGGGGGGACCAGTTGATCAGAATGTCTTGCTGCATGGCGCGGCCTACAAAGGAAAACCGGCGCTGCGTAGCAAGCAGGCCGTCTCGAACAGGGGTAACCCCATGATGCCTGAATAACTGCCGCTGATGTGCGCAATATGCGTTGCCGCCAGCCCTTGTATGCCATAGGCCCCGGCCTTGCCCAGCGGCTCACCGCTGGCCACGTAGGCGTCTATCTGCGCTGCGCTCCACGGGGCAAAGCGCACTTGCGATACCGACAGCGCCGCCCAGCGCCGCCCCCCGGCCGCCAAGGCCACCGCCGTCAGCACCTGGTGTTCCTGGCCCGAGAGCTGCGCCAGCATGCGCCGGGCATCGTCGGCATCCTGCGGTTTGCCCAGAATATGCGCGCCCAGTGCCACGGTGGTGTCGGCACACACAATGGGCGCTTCGGGCAGGCCCCGGCGTGCCAGGCGCTGCACGGCCGCATCGAGCTTGAGGCCTGTCACCCGCTGCACATAGGCCTCGGGCATCTCCCCAGGCAGCAGCGCCTCCAGGGCTTCGGCGTCTTCTGCGCTATCGCCCTCCCCTTGGGCCACCAGCAGCCGGTGGGGAATGCCGATTTGATCCAGCAACTGGCTGCGCCGCGGGCTTTGCGAGGCAAGGTAAATGAAATCGGTCATGGAAAATATAAACAAAAAAGGCCTGTAGCGCCCGTCTAACAAGCGCTACAAGCTACTATTTTAATAGCATTCGGATGGCAGCATGTTTATTCCCGGTGGTAGGGATGCCCGGCGTTGACCGACCAAGCGCGGTAGAGCTGCTCGATGAGCAGCACCCGCACCATGGCGTGCGGCAAGGTGAGGTCGGACAGGCGGATGCGCTCGTGCGCCGCTTGGCGCAGGGCGGGGTCCAATCCATCGGGCCCGCCAATGAGCAACGCCACATCGTCCCCTTCCAACTGCCAGGCCTGCAGGCGCTGCGCCAGGGCTTTGGTGGTCAGGCTGGTGCCGCGTTCATCCAGCACCACCACGCGCGCACCCCGCGGCAGGGCCGCTTCGATGCGTTCACGTTCGGCGGCGTACAGGGTTGCCAGCGTTTTTGAGCCCCGAGGTTCGGTTTTGACGGCCTTGAGCTCCACCTTGAGCTCGGGCGGAAAGCGCTTAGCGTAGTCGTCGTAGGCTTGCTGCGCCCAATCGGGCACGCGCTGCCCCACGGCGACGATCAGCAGCCGCATACCGCCTGGTACCGGTTAGCGCTTGGCTGCGCTTTTGGTGGATGGCTTGGCTGCGGGCTTGGCCGTGGGTTTGGCAGCCGCCACCTTGCGCGCCGGCGCCTTGGCGGCAGCCCCCGGTTTGGCCGGTGCAGCCGCCTTGCGGGGTTTGACCACCAATTTTTGCACTGGGGCGCTGTCGGCCGTGGCCTTGGGCTTGGCCGCAGCCCGGGGAGCGGTTTTGCGGGCGGTGCTGCCTGCTGCTGCGCCCGCCGTTTTGGCTGCGGGCTTGCGGCTTGTCCTGGCTGCGGGTTTGGCAGTTGCTTTGGCGGGTGTCTTTTTAGCTGCGGCTTTGGCGGGTGCCTTGGCAGACGCTTTGGCCTCTGTCGTTTTGGCGGCTGCTTTTTTCGCCGCCGCCTTCTTGGCTGGCGCCGCTGGTTTGGCTGCACCCAGCTTCATGCGCACCGGCATCTCGCCCCACAAATCCTCCAGGCGGTAGTACTGGCGAATGGCTGGCTGCATGACATGGGCCACGGCTGCGCCGCAGTCCACAATGATCCACTCACCGTTTTCTTCACCCTCGACACGCGGCTTGGGAAAACCCGCCTCGCGCACCTTGTCGATCACACTGGCCGCCAAGGCCTTGGTCTGGCGGTTGGAGGTACCCGATGCCACGACCACCCGCTCGAACAGGGGCGAGAGGTGCTCGGTATTGAAGACCTGGATGTCCTGCCCCTTCACGTCCTCCAGGCCATCCACAATGGCCCGCTGGAGTTTGGCGACGTTTTTCTTGGCTGCTGCTTCGGTGGTGGTAGTGGTCATCAGAATGTGGGGAAGGTCAGAAAAATGGGGGCAATATAGCTCATAGCCATTCGCGGCGCACCAGAAAACGGCGCATCAGTTCAGTCTCTGGCGAGTCATCTGGGTCGCTGCGGCGGTACTGCCACGCGGTGAGCGGCGGCATGGACAACAAAATGGATTCCGTGCGCCCGCCCGACTGCAAGCCAAAATGCGTGCCCCGATCCCAGACCAGATTGAACTCCACATAGCGGCCACGCCGGTAGAGCTGGAATGCGCGCTCGCGCTCGCCATAGGGCGAGTCCTGGCGCCGTTCCACGATGGGCAGGTAGGCGCCCAAAAACGCATCGCCCACGCTTTGCGTCATGGCCAGGCTTTGTTCAAACCCCAGTTCCGCGAAATCGTCAAAAAACACCCCGCCCACACCCCGCTGCTCGTCGCGGTGCTTGAGATAAAAATATTCGTCGCACCAGCGTTTGAACCGCGGGTACTTGTCGTCGCCAAACGGCGCCAGGGCATCGCTGCAGCTGCGGTGAAAATGCACTGCATCTTCCTCAAAGCCGTAATAGGGCGTGAGGTCCATGCCGCCGCCAAACCACGCCGCGCCGCCGGCCGAGATCATGCGCACATTCATGTGCACTGTGGGCACGTAGGGATTGCGTGGGTGAAACACCAACGACACGCCCATGGCTTCAAACGGCGCACCCGCCAGCTCGGGCCGATGCTGCGTGGCCGAGGGCGGCAACTGCGGCCCGCGCACATGACTGAAGCCGCAGCCCGCACGCTCGAACACGCGGCCGCCTTCCAGGATCTTGGTGAGGCCATCCCCCTGCAGCTTTTCGCCTGCGGGCTTTTCCCAGGCGTCGGCCAGGAAGCGTGCCCCGCCCTCGCCTTCGACGGCCTCCAGCGCACCGGTGATGCGCGCCTGCAAGTCCAGCAGGTAACTACGAAAATCGCTCATGTTTGCAGTCGATAGTTATTCGGCGCATTGCGCGTAAAACCGCCACACGCCGTGCGGAGGAAGCCGCGAAGCGGCTCCAGGGGGTTGTTCCTCATTTCACGGCCCGGTGGCCGATGTCGCGGCGGTACTGGGCCCCATCGAACTGGATACCCTGCGCCACGTCGTAAGCGCGTTGCTGCGCCTGGCGCACACTGTCGGCCAGTGCCGTTACACAGAGCACGCGCCCGCCGCTGGTGCGCAGCACCCCGTCAGCCAGATCGGTGCCGGCGTGAAACACCATGGCGTCATCTGCATCGGGCGGCAGGCCGGTGATGGCATCGCCCTTGCGCGGGCTCTCGGGGTAACCGTGCGCGGCCATGACCACACCCAGCGCCGTGCGCCTGTCCCACTGCAGCTCAACCTGGTCGAGCTTGCCATCGGCGGCAGCGCCCAGCACATCCACCAGATCGCTCTTGAGGCGCATCAGAATGGGCTGGGTTTCGGGGTCGCCCATGCGGCAGTTGAATTCCAGCGTCTTGGGGTGGCCCTGGGCGTCGATCATCAGGCCGGCGTACAAGAAGCCGGTATAGGGGATGCCGTCTTTTTCCATGCCGCGCACGGTGGGCAGAATGATTTCACGCATGGCGCGGGCGTGCACGTCGGCCGTCACCACCGGCGCGGGCGAATACGCACCCATGCCGCCGGTGTTGGGGCCCTGGTCGCCATCCTGCAGGCGCTTGTGGTCTTGGCTGGTGGCCAGAGCGGTCACGTTTTTGCCATCGCACAGCACAATGAAGCTCGCCTCCTCGCCTTCGAGGAACTGCTCTATCACCACCCGCGCACCGCCTTCGTTGTGCGCCACGCCGTATTTGTTGTCCACCAGCATGAAGTCCACGGCATCGTGGGCCTCTTGCGGCGTCATGGCCACCACCACGCCCTTGCCTGCGGCCAGGCCGTCGGCCTTGACGACGATAGGCGCGCCCAGCCGGTCGATAAAGGCGTGGGCAGCCGCCGGGTCGGTAAAGGTGTCGTAATCGGCCGTGGGTATGCCATGGCGGCGCATGAAGGCCTTGGAAAAGGCCTTGGAACTCTCCAGCTGCGCAGCCGCCTTGGTCGGGCCAAACACGCGCAGCCCATGGGCGCGGAATTCGTCCACCACGCCAGCGGCCAGGGGCGCCTCGGGGCCCACCACCGTCAAGCCCACCTTCTCGCGCACCGCCCACTCGCGCAGGGCGTGCACGTCGGTGATGGGCAGGTTTTCCAGGCGCGGCGACAGGGCCGTGCCGCCGTTGCCCGGCGCCACGTACACCTTGGTGGCTTTGGGGGACTGGGCCAGCTTCCAGGCCAGGGCGTGTTCACGGCCACCGCCGCCAATGACGAGGATTTTCATTTCGGACTCCGACGAACCGCCTCTGGGAGGCCGATGGCCCCCTCGGGGGGCAGCGATGACACGTAGTGCAGAGCGTGGAGGTTCATAAGGCTGCGTTGTGGTAGACCTCTTGCACATCGTCGAGGTCTTCGAGCATGTCCAGGAGTTTTTGCATGCGGGCAGCGTCGTCGCCCGCCAGTTCAATGGTGTTCTCTGGCCGCATGGTGATCTCGGCCACCTCGGGCACCAGGCCTGCGGCAGCCAGTGCGTTCTTCACGGATTCGAAGTCGCCAGGGGCGGTCAGCACCTCGATGGCGCCATCTTCGTCGCTCACCACATCTTCGGCGCCAGCGTCCAGCGCCACTTCCATCACCTTGTCCTCGCTGGTGCCGGGGGCAAAAATGAGCTGGCCCACATTCTTGAACTGGAACGCCACCGAACCTTCGGTGCCCATGTTGCCGCCCAATTTGCTGAATGCGTGGCGCACTTCAGCCACGGTGCGCACGCGGTTGTCGGTCATGGTGTCCACGATGATGGCCGCGCCGCCAATGCCGTAGCCCTCGTAGCGGATTTCCTCGTAGGTCACGCCTTCGAGGTTGCCTGTGGCCTTGTCGACGTTGCGCTTGATGTTGTCGGCCGGCATATTGGCGGCCTTGGCCTTGTCGATCGCCAGGCGCAGGCGCGGATTGGCCGTCGGGTCGCCCCCGCCTTGGCGCGCTGCAACCATGATCTCACGAATGATGCGGGTCCACACCCGGCCGCGTTTTTCATCTTGGCGGCCTTTGCGATGCTGTATGTTTGCCCATTTGCTGTGTCCGGCCATGGGAAGTCCTTCGTATTGATTTAATCTACCGGGCGCGATTTTACTTTTGCCAGCACACCCCCAGAGGAAACCCCAAATGGCCGAACCCCTGCTCATCGCCCAAAACGCTTCCACCGCCTGCCATCTGCTCCCTGGCCTGGCCAACCGCCACGGCCTGATCACGGGTGCCACGGGCACAGGCAAAACCGTGACATTGCAGACGCTGGCCGAAAATTTCTCGCGCATCGGCGTGCCGGTGTTCATGGCCGACATCAAGGGCGACCTCACCGGCATCAGCCAGGCCGGGCGCATCCCCGACAAAATGGCCGCAGTGCTCAAAGAGCGGGGCCTGGAGCCGCCCGCCGCCATGGCCTGCCCAGCCACCCTATGGGACGTGTTTGGCGAACAGGGCCACCCTGTGCGCGCCACCATCTCCGACATGGGCCCGCTGCTGCTGGGCCGCATGCTGGCCCTGAACGAAACCCAACTGGGCGTGCTCAACCTGGTTTTCAAAATCGCCGACGACAACGGCCTTTTGCTGCTGGACCTCAAAGACCTGCGCGCCATGCTGCAGTACGTGGGTGACAACGCCAAGGAATTCACCACCGAGTACGGCAACATCAGCGCCGCCAGCGTGGGCGCCATCCAGCGCG